>CAJKKJ010000051.1 GCA_905200435.1 uncultured Bacillota bacterium
TTCTTTTCACCTAGTATAATTATATAATTTTTTTTGTATTTTGTATAGTATTAAAATTCAAATATTATTTTTTTATTTTCATCAAATTTTAAGTAGGCATCAAATGGTTTACCATTTTTAGATATAAAGCCAGTTATTTTATTTGTTTTACCACTCTCTAATAATGTTTTAGCATTTTCTAATGATATAATTTTTTTACATATAACACCATTTATTCTAAAGGAACAATTTGTGTAATTTTTACAACCAAATCCATATCTGTTTTTGATGACTTCATCTCCACATAGTGGACATTTTCCAACTATATCACCAAAGAAACCATTATCTTCTGTACTATCTTTTGAATCGAATACTTCTTTTATTTCTTTACAAGCTAAATTTACGGCATCGTTTATTTTTATTTCTTCATGACATACTTTTTTTAAGGCTTTTCCGAGTTCACTTGTTTTATATTTGTCCATTGATATATTCATGGTTTTAAGTGATTCTATTAGGTATTCTCCTTTTGGTAAGATATAATAGGTATCTTTTTTTAATTCGATGTAACCACTTTTTTTAGCATTGTCTATAATTCCTGTTCTTGTTGCTTCTGTTCCAAGTTCTAATCCTTCAAATATTGCTTTATAGTCTTCTGTATCATCTTCATTATTTGCTTTTTCATCTTTGAATGGGTTTTTTAAATAGTTGTTTAATGTTTCTATTGTATAGTGTTTTGGTGCACTTGTTTCTTTTTGTACTTCTTTAAAATTTATATTTACTTTATCTCCTATATTTAAGTTTGGTAATATTTTATCTTTTGCTGTGTAGTCATCATATTTTGTCCAACCTTTTTCTAGGATTGTTGATCCTTTTAGTGTAAATGTTTCTTTATCGCTTAAATTAACTGTTATTTCACATTTATTGATAATGGCATCTTCACTACAGAAGACTGCTAGAAATCTTTTGAATACTGTTAGATATACGGTTAAATCATCATCTTTTAAAGCTCCTTTTTTTGGTATTTTATATGTTGGTGTTAAAGCTGAATGGGATTCTATTTTAGAGTCATCAAAGATTGTTTTTTTATTTTTAAATTCAACATTATAGCCCATATTTTTTATATTATTTATTATTTGTTTGAATTTATCCATTTCTGCTGTTGCTAGGTACTCGCTATTGGTACGGGGATATGTTAAATAACCTTCTTCATATAGTTTTTGGACTATACTTAAACTTTTATCCATGGACATTTTGTATTTTTTTCCGAGTACATTTTGAAGTTTTGATAGTGAGTATAATTTCCCTGGTGATAGTGTATCTTTTTTGGTTTTTTTATCTTTTACTATTGCTTCTAAACTATTGTATTCTTTACATAGGTTTATAGCTTTTTCTTTTTCGTTTTTATTAAATTTTATTTTACTATTTAGTTCTACTATTTCACCATTTGTTTCTTCTTTACTTGAAATACCATAGTAGATATCTGGTACAAAGTTTTTTATTTGCATATCTCTATCATATATTGCTTTTACTATTGGGACAATTACTCTTCCTACTCTTAGCAATGTACCTGTTTTTAATGTTGCGAATCTTGTTAGATTAACTCCATATAACCAGTCAATATAGGTCCTGGCAAATCCTTCGTTTGCTAGATTGTTATAAAAATTTTCATCTTTCATTTCTGATAGAGCTTTTTTAACCGTTTCTGGTGTTTGATCTGGAAGCCATAATCTATAGAATGGTTTATTTTCTTTTAAAGCATTACTTACACATAGTCTTATTATTATTTCCCCTTCTCTATCAGCATCGCCAGCATTTACAATTTTTTCGACATCTGTTCTATTACATAGTGTTTTGATTAGATTAAATTGTTTTTGGATTCCTGAATCATCATTTTTTAGTTTAAATTTAAATTTTTCTGGGAAGCATGGTAAGTTGGATAAGCGCCACTTAGGGTTTTTGTCTTCTAAGTAGTCTTCAATATCGCATAATGAAAAAAGATGGCCAAATGCCCATGATACTATATAGCCACATCCTTCAAAATAACCGTTTAATTTTTTCATTTCTCCAATTCCTGCTACTATATTTCGTGCGAGACTTGGTTTTTCTGCAATTATTAATACCATATTTCAAACTCCTTTTAAGATTATATCATTTTTGCTTAAAAAGAAAAAGCATTTTGTGCTTTTTCCTTATAACATTTTCTTTAAGAACTGACCTGTATAACTTTCTTTGACTTTTGCGACTTCTTCTGGTGTACCTTGTGCTACGATTGTTCCACCTTTTTCGCCACCTTCTGGTCCTAAATCAATTATATGGTCCGCTACTTTTATAACATCTAAATTGTGTTCAATTACAATTACTGTATCACCATTATCTACTATTCTATTTAGTATTACTAGTAGCTTTTTGATGTCTTCTGAATGCAAACCTGTTGTTGGTTCATCTAGGATAAACAAACTTTTTCCTGTTGCTTTTTTCTGTAATTCTTTTGCTAGTTTTACTCTTCCTGCTTCGCCTCCTGATAGAGTTGGAGCACTTTGTCCTAGTTTTACATATGATAGTCCTACATCCATTAGCATTTGCAATTTATTTTTTACTTTTGGGATATTTTCAAAGAATTCTAAGGCTTCTTCTACTCTCATTTCAAGGACGTCATATATTGATTTTCCTTTGTATTTTATTTCTAGTGTTTCTCTATTGTATCTTGTTCCTCCACATACTTCACATGGGACATAAACGTCTGGTAAGGAGGGCATTTCTATTTTTTTAACGCCATCTCCCCAACATGCTTCACATCTTCCACCTTTTACGTTAAATGAGAATCTACCTTTATCATATCCTCTTATTTTGGCTTCTTTTGTTTCTGTAAATACATCTCTTATGTCATCAAATACTCCTGTATATGTTGCTGGATTGCTTCGTGGTGTTCTTCCGATTGGTGCTTGGGAAATGTCTATTACTTTGTCTATATTTTCTAAACCTAGTATTTTTTTGAATTTACCTGGTTTTATTTTTGATTTATATATATTACTATATACTGCTTTGTATAGAATTTCATTTATTAATGAACTTTTACCTGATCCTGACACTCCTGTTATGCATATGAATTTTCCGAGTGGGAATTTAACGTTTACATTTTTTAAGTTGTTTTCACTTGCGCCTTTTATTTCTAAATATAGTCCGTTTCCTTTTCTTCTTGTTTTTGGAACTTCTATTTTTCTTTTACCTGATAGGTATGCTCCTGTTATACTGTTTTCGTTTTTCATGACTTCTTGTGGTGTTCCTTGAGCGACTATATTACCACCATGGATTCCTGCTCCTGGGCCAATATCTACTAGGTAATCACATGCTAGCATTGTGTCTGTGTCGTGTTCAACTACGATTAGGGTATTTCCTAAATCTCTCATTTCTAGCATACTATTTATTAGTCTTTGGTTATCACGTTGATGGAGACCGATTGATGGTTCATCTAGAACATATAATACTCCTGTTAGTCTTGATCCGATTTGGGTTGCTAGACGAATTCTTTGAGCTTCACCACCTGATAATGTATAGGCACTTCGTGCTAGTGTTAAGTAGTCTAGTCCTACGTTTACTAAGAATGTTAGTCTTGATAATATTTCTTTTATTAGAAGACGGGCTATTTCTTCTTTTTCTTTGCTTAATTTTAGATTTTCTAGGAATGTTTTTAATTCATCTATACTTAAGCATGTTAATTCATAGATATTTTTTTTGTTTATTTTTACTGATAGTACGGAATCATCTAATCTTGCTCCATGACATTTTGGACATTCTAATTCGGTCATAAATTGTTCAATCCAGTTTCTTATCCAATCACTTTTTGTTTCGATGTATCTTCTTTCTAGGTTTGTAATGATTCCTTCATATTTTTCTTTTGCATATCTTACATTTCCGTTTTTTGCTATGTATTTAACGTCTATTTCATCTTTTGAACCGTAGAATATTATATCTAGTTCACTTTTTTTTAGGTCTTTTAATTTTTTTGATAGGTCGATATTGTATTTTTTCGCACATGCTTCTAGTTGTGTAAAGAATATGTTTGAGTCTTCACTGTTTAGTGGTATAATCGCTCCTTCATAAACACTTAGGTTATAGTCTGATACTATTAGATCGGGATCTATTTTTTGTTTTATTCCTAAACCTTTACATTCTGGACATGAGCCATATGGGGCATTGAAACTGAACATTCTTGGCTCAAGTTCTGGTAAACTGAAATCACAGTCTGGGCAAGCATAGGCTTCACTCATTACTATCATTTCATGACCTACATAATCTATGCATACTTTTCCTTTACTTAGTTTACTTGCATTTTCGATTGATTCATATAATCTACTTCTGATACCATCTTTTATTATTAGTCTATCTACTACTACATAGATGGTATGTTTTTTATTTTTGTCTAGTTCTATGTTTTCACTTAAATCATAGTCTTCATCATCTACTACTACTCTTATGTAGCCATCTTTTCTTAGTTTATCAAATAAATCTGCTTGGGTTCCTTTTTCGCCATATACTACTGGACTTAGTACACGAATTTTGCTGTTTTCTTCTAGGTTCATTATTTGATTTGTCATTTCTTCAATGCTTTGACTTGTTATTGGCTTATTGTGAACTGGACAGTATGGTACACCTACTCTTGCATATAGTAATCTTAGGTAATCATATATTTCTGTTACTGTTCCGACTGTACTTCTTGGATTTTTATTGGTTGTTTTTTGGTCGATTGCAATTGCTGGACTTAATCCTTCTATACTGTCAACGTCTGGTTTTTCTGAACCACCTAAGAATTGTCTTGCATAGGCGCTTAAAGATTCTATGTATCTTCTTTCTCCTTCAGCATATATTGTGTCAAATGCTAGACTACTTTTTCCTGATCCTGATACTCCTGTCATTACTATGAATTTGTTTTTTGGTAGTTCAAGATCTATATTTTTTAAGTTATTTTCTCTTGCTCCTTTAATTATAATTTTATCCATTTTATCACCAACTTCTATAGTATTATACCAAATTTTTGAATGTTTTAAACAAAAATTTTAATAATTTGTATATAAAAAGATCAGACTTTTTCTGATCTTCTGTTTATTTACTTTATAAGTATAAAATTAAATTTGTTTTAAAGTTATTTTTGATTGGTTAGTAGTATCTGCTGTTGCTTTCATTGCTTCAGCTATGGCTTGAGTATCGGCAGTATAGCCAAGTATTACATAAGCATTTGGATCAGTTAGAGCATTATTAAACATATAAGAATAACTAGTCGTGCCAGTATTCATTATATTAATTTGTGTTTGAATTTTAGTGCAGAAACGAAACATCTCCCTCATATTTGTTACATTTGAAGTATTAAAACTGCTTAAATCCAAACTTGTTAAGGATGAACAACCATAAAACATGCTATTCATATCTGTAACCTTAGAAGTATTAAAACTGCTTAAATTCAAATTTGTTAATGCTCTACAGTTGTAAAACATAAAACCCATATCTGTTACTTTCGAGGTATTAAAACTACTTAAATCTAAACTTGTTAAAGATGAACAATAAATAAACATACCACCCATACTTATTATATTCGAGGTATTAAAACCACTTAAATCTAAATTTGTTAATGATGAACAATAAGAAAACATACTATCCATACTTATTACATTCGATGTGTTAAAACCACTTAAATCTAAATTTGTTAAGGATTCGCAATAATAAAACATATTACTCATATTTGCTACATTCAATGTATTAAAACCACTTAAATCTAAATTTGTTAAGGATTCGCAATAATAAAACATATCACTCATATTTGTTACATTCAATGTATTAAAACTACTTAAATCTAAATTAGTTAAGTTCGAACAATGGGAGAACATAGAGCTCATATCTGTTACATTTAAGATATTAAAATTACTTAAATTTACGTTTGTTAATGACGAACAATATAAAAACATCTCATTCATACTTGTTACATTACTTGTATTAAAAAATGACAAATCAATTTCTTCAAGCATAGAAATATATGATATACTCACTCCTCCACTTCCTAATAGTTCTATTTTACTATCATTTTCTCTCTTATCTAAAAATGATGGTTTAACATTTTTAATGTTTGATGTTAAAGTAACGGCGCTACTCCAATCTCCATTATCTGAATATATCGGTAGATACATATAACTCATATTTGTTACTTTAGAAGTATTAAAGTTATTATTATAATTTATACTAACTAAACTATTAAATCCAGCAAAGAATAAAGAACAATCAGATGGTGCGAAGATTGGTGCTTCACTTACAATATATAAATTATATAAACTTTGTTCTTTTGGATTTTTAACTTTTAATCCACTATCTACTAAATAAGCATATACTTTTTTCTTACTTCCAGTATCAGATACATCCCAACATAAATTTTCTTCTGTACAGCTACTTGGTAAATTACTTAAATCATTCCCAAATGTAATTGTTCTTATATATGGTCTATAAGTATCTTTCCAAA
>CAJKKJ010000052.1 GCA_905200435.1 uncultured Bacillota bacterium
TAAAAAAAAGAGAAGCTTCTAAAATAGTAAAAAAAGTAAGAAAAGAACTAGGTGAAATTGAAATAACAGGTTTAAAAAATATTGAAGGATTAGATTTATCAAAAGGAGCGATAGTAACATCAAATCATTTTAATCCTTTAGATAGTTATGCAATCAGAGAACTAGCTACAAAATTAAATAAGAAACTATATATAGTAATAGAAGACACCAATCTAGCACTTCCAGGTGTAATTGGCTTTTTAATGAACAATCTAGATGTTTTACCAGTTAGTAAAAGCCCAAATTACTTAATAAAAACATTTAATAATGAGTTAAAAAAAATATTAAGTGATGGTAATCTAGTATTAATATATCCTGAAGAAGAAATGTGGTTTAATTATGCAAAACCAAGACCATGTAAAAGAGGCGCATATCAATTTGCAACACAAAATAATGTTCCAGTCATTTCATGTTTTACAGAAATAATAGATTTAGGTATTTCTGATAACGAAGAATTCAATAAAGTAAAATATAATGTTCATGTTTTGAAACCACTTTTTCCAGATAAAGAAAAAACAGTAAAACAAAACAGTATAGATATGGCTAAAAAAGATTATGAACAAAAAAAAGAAGCTTATGAAAAAGCTTACAGTAAAAAATTAACATATGATTTTGATTACAAAGATATAATAGGGTTAAAAAATTAATCCTTTTTTTTATATTCAATATATGAATATGTACTATTTTTACTTAAATCAACCATACTATTATATACTTTATCATGCAAATTTTTCATTTTTTCCTTTTTAGTTTCTAAATTATCAGGATAAAAAGGTCCATCAAAATAAACAGTTATTTTAGGCTTCTTAAAATGTTTTCTTTTTTGGTAAGTCGTTACCATTACATAAGAAGGAACATTATTTGTAACAGGAAAATCAAATGATGTAACAGGAAATTCTCTTATAAAAGTATTATATGGCCAAACATGAGCTTCTGGGTAAATTATAATAGGACTATTTTTAGCATAATAATTAACAGCTTTTATAAAATCTTTCATCTGATGAATATCATTTGGAATAGGTAAAGCGCCTAAATATGGTAATAATTTACCAATTCCCTTAATCCCCAAATTTGAACTAGCCACAATAATTTTAGGTTTTTTTGGAAAAAGTAAACAAAAAGGATTAAAAGAATCGCCTAAAGCTTGTGTATGATTGGCATAAATAAAAAAATTCTTTTCCCTTAAAATTTTTTTATTTTTAACCTTAACCCTTAAAACAATTTTAGTGTAAATAAAACTAAATATCAAAAATGGTATATATAATAAATATGGAACTCTATGAATCCATTTGTAATCTTTCTTAAGTTCATAATTTTGGTTATCAGATTTAACAAAATCATCATTATATGAATTATAGTATTTAATCATTTTCTCGCCTCATAAATATTATACCATTAATTAAAAGCAAGTTCCACATCAATTTCTTCATCAAATATAGCAATAATCAAAAAAATAATACCACTAATTAGAATTAAAAAAGAACCTATAAATGAAGCATATGTTAAATACTTCTTCTTATCTGTATCATAAGATTTTAAATCTTTAATATCTTCATAAGAACTATAAGCAAAATACAAATACACAATAAGTAAAATAGAAAAAATTAAAATAAGTAAATTTTGGTATTCCCTTTTACTTTTATTATCGTTATATAAAATAAAATTAGTTTCCTTATAATTAGCATAGTAACTCAAAAAAATAATAAAAATATATATAAGCCAGACAAAATTTTCAACTTTTATATCTTTTAATCTATCATTCATACTAAATAATATGTACTTTTAAAAAGAATTTTGTTAAAATAATTATGGTGATATAAATGCAAAGATATTTTGTAAAAAATATAAAAAATGAAACAGTAACATTTGAAGAAGGGGATATTCATCACATAAAAAAAGTAATGCGAATGAATATAGGCGACACAATAGAGTGTGTATATAATAAAGAACTATATAAAGCTCAAATATATAATTTGGAACCATTAGAAGTTAAAATTATTGCAAAAAGTGAACATTCAAATATGTCAAAACCATACATAATAATGATAATACCACTATTAGTTGAACAAAAAATGGATTTTATTTTTCAAAAATGTACAGAACTCGGAGTAGATGAGTTCTATCTATATGATGCAGTAAGAAGTAAAATAAAATTAGATACAACAAAATATGAAAAAAAAGTAAACAGATGGTCAAAAATATGTAAAGAAGCAAGTGAACAATCCCACAGAATTGATATTCCAAAAATAAGTGGAGTATATAAATTAAAGGATTTAAAAGATTTAGAAGGATGTAACATAATTTGCTCTACAAAAAAAACAGAAAATTTTAAAAATGTTTTGAAAAAAAATTCAAACTGTGATAAAATTAATATAGTAGTCGGTCCTGAAGGTGGATTTGATGAGAAGGAAGAAGAAACATTTGTTTCTTTTAACTATTTAAGAGCAAGCTTAGGACCAAATATTTTGCGTGTAGAAACTGCACCGCTATGTGTGCTAAGTTATATCAATTATGAATTTATGGAGTGAATGTATGGATAAAGTTTTAATTATTTTAGTTGTATTATTAATAATAGCAGTTGTTGTACTTTTTTTTGTCGTTAAACCAAAAAAGAAAAAAGATACAATAGAAGAAGTAGAAATAACTCGGGAAGAGCCAGTTATAGATTTGAGTCAATCTATAGAAGAACCAGTAGAGGAAAAAAATCGTGTAGAAGAAAAAAATGAAGAAACAATAAAAAAAATAGAATCTCTAGATGATGAATTTGAAAAAACAAAAGAGCAAACAGAAGTTATAGAAATTATAGAATCAATGCAAGAAAAAGCAAAAGATATAACAGAAAGAGTTGCTGATTATGAAGATGAACAAGAAGAAAATGCTATTATCAGTTATACAGAATTACTAAATGCCGTAAAAGCAAAAAAAGATGTACAAGAAGAACTTAATTTAAGTCAAATAAAAGAAAATACACCAAAAGAAGAAATAAAAATTGAACAAGTAAATGTTGTAAAAGAAAATAAGCCTTATGATGAACAAAAAAAGTTCCACTCATCAGAAGCAATATCTCCACTTGGAAGAATAAATAAAAGTGTAACAGATGACAGTTATAAAAGCAATAAAAGACCAGATAATATGCAAGATGAAGAATTTTTAAAATCATTAAAAGACTTTAGAGGCAATTTATAAATCATAGGAAAACTATGGTTTCTTTTGTTTTAAAGAAAATATATCAAAAAACTTGACGTAACATATTATTTATGCTATTATTTATATAGCACAACGACGTGCTTTTTAAATACAAAAATTTAAGGAGAAAAATATGGGTTTTTTAAAAGAAGTAAAAAGTGAAATGAAAAAAGTAAGATTTCCAAATAAAAAAGAAATGATTACATATTCAATAGCAACAATATCATTAATAATATTCTTTGCACTTTATTTTGGATTATTAGATTTAATAATTGCTGGAATAAAAACTCTAGTAAGAGGTTATTAATATGAATAAAGAATGGTATGTTGTAAATACTTACTCTGGACACGAAAATAAAGTAAAAGAAAAATTATTGATGCGTGCAAATACAATGGGACTAGAAGATAATATATTTAGAGTAGTTGTACCAGAAGAAAAAGTAATAGATGAAAAAGGAAAAGAAAGACTAAAAAAAATATTCCCAGGATATATACTAGTTGAAATGATTATGACAGATGAAGCTTGGTTTATAGTTCGTAATACACCGGGCGTAACAGGATTTATCGGATCAAGTGGTAAAGGTGCTAAACCATTCCCGTTATCACCAGCAGAAGTTGATAAAATACTAGGAAGTATGGGAATGAGTAGACTAGACATTGCAAACGAGTTAGAAGTTGGAACAATGGTAAAAGTAACAACAGGCCCATTTGCAAATATGGTTGGTAAAATTAAAAACATTGACATGGAAAAACAAGAATTAGAAGTAGCGCTTGATTTATTCGGTCAAGAAACAACAGTAGAGTTAAAATTAGCAGAAATAGAAAAAATTTAAAGAATTTTGATGTAAAGTGTAGACAATAAAAATAGAATGTGCTATTATTATTACGCTATATTTTATATAGACAAGTGGGAGAAGTGCTTGAAATCAAGCAAAAAATGCATAAAATTATGCAAAATGGTCGATTGTACCACATACAAAAAAATATAGGAGGAAAAGATTATGGCTAAACAAATTGTAAAAGAAGTTAAATTACAAATTCCTGCAGGTAAAGCTACACCAGCTCCTCCAGTTGGAACAGTTTTAGGTCCAGCCGGAATTAACTTGCAAGATTTTTGTACAAAATACAACGATGCAACAAGAGAAAAAATGGGAGATATATTACCAGTTGTAATATCTATTTATGATGATAGAAGTTTCGATTTCGTAATTAAAACTCCACCAACACCATTCTTAATCAAAAAAACATTAGGACTTAAGAAAGGTGGCGTTAAAGGATCAAAAGAAATAGTTGGTACTTTAACAAAAGAACAGTTAAAACAAATCGCTGAAATTAAAATGCCTGATTTAAACTGTTATGATTTAGAAGCTGCTATGAAAATAGTTGCTGGAACTGCTCGTAACATGGGCGTTAAAGTAGAAGAATAAGTCTTCTAAAGTGGAAGGATTAAAAAATCCGTTTTCAAGTAAAAATTTTCCCAAAATACCACATAAGGAGGTTAGAATATGAAAAAAGGACGCAAATACGAAGAAGCTTGCAAGAAAGTTGACAAAACTAAATTATACACAAAAGAAGAAGCAGTAAAATTAGTTAAAGAAACATCTACAACTAAATTTGATTCTTCAGTAGAAATAGCAATCAAATTAAATCTAGATACTAAAAAAGCTGATCAACAATTAAGGGGTGCATTTGTACTTCCAAATGGATCAGGAAAAACAAAAAAAGTATTAGTAATTGCTAAAAATGCTTTCGCAGATCAAGCTCGTGAAGCAGGCGCTGATTACGTAGGTGACATAGACATGCTTGAAAAAATCGAAAAAGAAAACTGGTTCGATTTTGATACATTAATTGCAACACCAGATATGATGCCAGCTTTAGGTAAATTAGGTAAAGTATTAGGACCTAAAGGTTTAATGCCAAACCCTAAAACAGGAACAGTTACAACTGATGTTAAAAAAGCTGTTCAAGATGTTAAAAGCGGACGTGTAGAATACCGTACAGATAGTTTTGGTAATATACATGCACTAATCGGTAAAGTATCTTTTGATGAAGATAAATTACTTCAAAACTTAAGTGCATTCGTAGGAATGATTGCTAAAACAAAACCATCTGTTGTAAAAGGAACTTATATCCAAAACATAAGTATCTCATCAACAATGGGCCCTGGTATTAAAATAAATGCAAATAGCTTTGACATTTAAAAAATAATATGTTAAAATAATTTTGTTTGAACCGAAGACAGTGGGTGCTTTAAGCTTAATATCCTACCGAGGAAAGTAAGTATACTAAACTCTTTGCTGTCTATTCGGTGAAGAGTTTTAAAATTATAGGAGGAAATATGGCAAACGCAAAAATAATTGAAAAGAAACAATCAATTGTAAATGAAATTGCTGAAAAAGTAAATGAATCATCTTCAGTAGTACTATTTGAATATGATAACATGAGTGTTGCCGAAATGACAAAACTTCGTCGTCAATTAAAAGAAAACGATGCTGAATTAAAAGTTTACAAAAACACACTTACAAAAAGAGCAATTGATAGTTTAAAATTAGACCTAGGTGATAACTTAAACGGTCCAAAAGCTATAGCATTTGGTAAAGATGAAGTAACACCAGTTAAAATTTTAAGCGAATTCGCAAAAAAATGTCCAGCTCTAGAAATTAAAGTTGGAATAATTGAAGGAAAGCCAGTTGATCTAGAAGTTCTAAAGAAATACGCTGCTATACCATCAAGAGAAGTATTACTTACTCAAGTTGCTTCAGGTTTAATCGGTACTGTACGTAACTTAGCAATCGCACTAGACATGCTAGCTGAACAAAAAGGAAACAATTAGTCATTAAAGGAGGAAAAAGAATATGGCAAAATTAACAAAAGAAGCTTTTATTGAATCATTAAATGAAATGAGTATATTAGAAATCAAAGAATTAGTAGACGCTATGAAAGAAGCATACGGAGTAGATCCAAGTGCTGTTGCAGTTGCTGCTGCACCTGCTGCTGAAGCAAAAGAAGAAGGACCAAGTGCATTTGACGTTGTATTAAGTGCTGCTGGTGCTAACAAACTTGCTGTTATTAAATTAATTAAGGAAATCACAGGTTTAGGTTTAGGCGAATCAAAAGCTATCGCTGATAACGGTGGTGTAATTAAAGAAAAAGTTGCTGCTAATGAAGCTAATGAAATGAAAGCTAAATTCGAAGAAGCTGGAGCTA
>CAJKKJ010000053.1 GCA_905200435.1 uncultured Bacillota bacterium
TGATATTTACACAAGTAAAAATCAACTAGTTGGTGACTCAAATAAAAAAATGTATTCAAATTATGATACAGCTATTCCAAAAGGAAGTATGTTCTATAAAAGTGCTGTAATTACAGAAGATGAATTACCAAATAAAGTATTATTCGCACTTGGAAAAGATGAAGTATTATTCAATTTAGCAGTAGATGTTCGTTCTACATTTGGTAATATCATAATGCCAGACTCTTATATTGACATTTATTTAAAAGCAAATGAAACAAATGAAACAACTGGTGTAACAGAAATAATATACGGTAAATTTATTGAAAATATAAAAGTATTAGCGGTTAAAGATGGAAGCGGAAATGATGTTTTTGCTAATAGTGAAGAAAGAAGATCTCCATCAATGATGTTATTTGGTTTACAACCTAGTATTAACGTATTATTAAACAAAGCTAGATATTTAACAAACTATGGAGTTGAAATTGTTCCAGTTCCACATGGTGTTGAAGCTCAAATCGTTGGTGATAAAAAAGTTTCTTCAGAATATTTAAGAGAATTCATAAGCTCTAAGACTGTTGAATTACCTGAAACTGATGTTCCAACAGAAGGCTAGGTGATAATAGTGGATACAGCATTTTCCCAAATAGATTTTGGACCACTAATTCCTTATTTGCAAAATGATGATATCACTGATATTTCTTATAGTAATAATGGACAAATACATGTTAAAACACTATCAAAAGGTATTTATAGAGATGAAAATCAAGATATAAATAATACATTCATGGAAAAACTTGCATTCCAATGTGCCAATATGATGGGAAAATCTTTCAATATGGCACATCCTTTCCTGGATGTTGAAAGTGCTGAACTTCGTCTTAACTTTGTTCATGATTCAATTGCTCGTAATGGTATAGCTTGTGTTATACGTAAGACACCAGCTAAGATAAGACTTGAAAAACAAAAATTATTGGATGAAGATTATGTAACACTTGATATTCATGATTTCTTGATTACTTGTGTTCAAGGGCATTGTAATATAATTATTAGTGGTGAAACTGGTTCTGGAAAAACAGAATTTCTAAAATATCTTGCAGCACATACAAGAGAAGATGAAAAATTAATTACAATTGAAGATACACTAGAACTTCATTTGGATAGAATTTTTCCTCATCGTGATATTGTTGCAATGAAAACAAATAATATAGCTTCGTATACAGATGTTTTGGTTACTTGTATGAGACAGAATCCAAAATGGATTCTATTATCCGAAGTAAGAAGTGCTGAAGCTGTACTTGCTGTTAGAAATTCAATTTCATCAGGACACTATATTTTATCTACTATTCACTCTGATAAAGCATCTAGTATACCAAGTCGTATGTATAGCTTGCTTGAAACAAATCAGGATATTGAACAATTCTTAAAATCAATACATAGATATGTTCAATTAGGTGTTCATATTAGAGGAAGACAAGATAAAAAAACAAAAAAATTTAAACGTGATATTGCAGAAGTTACGGAATTCTTTGTTGATGAAAATAACAATGCAGGTCATAATACAATTTATAAAAAAACAGAGGATGGTATTATAACAAAAAATAAACCATCAAAATATTTAATTGACTATTTAGATAGTCAGGGTATTGTTTTACCTGAAGTTATCGTTGATAACGTTGAAGAACTTGCGGTATAGGAGGTGCTAAGTGACTTTATTTATATTTATTCTTATTAGTATAATACTATTATTTATTGCAGTATACAGAAAACAGAATGGTGAAAATGTATATAAATATATAATTACATCAGCTGCTGATGTATACAATAAATATGCTCCTTACTCTTATAAAGTTGTTAAAGAACAAGTAAAGGCAATGGGACAAGACTATACTACTAGACAATATGTAACACAAGTTTTGGGATTTTCAGCTTTTACTGGTATAATTACTTATTTATATTTTTATAATTTGATTATTTCAGCTATTTATATAATTGTTGTAATATTATTTATACCATATCTTAATTATTTGAGATGTAAAAGATTATATAGTGAATTTATATTTGAGCAAATTCAAGTTTATACAACTAATACTATAATGGAATTTGCAACTACTCAAGCTTTTGTTAAATCATTAGAGGGTGTATATGAATCTAATATTCTTGAAGATCCTGTAAAAAGTGATGTTAAGATGATGATTGAAATGGCTTATGATAATGGTACTATTGATGAATCTATTAAGTGTTTTAACAATAAATATGATTTTAATATAGTTAAAAATATGCATCAGTTGTTTTATCAAATAACTAATGAAGGTGCTCGTGATGCTGGTGAAACTCTTGATAATATGTCAAATGATATTGATATGCTTGTTGAGAATGTTTATAGAGACCGTATTGATAGAGCGGCTTTCCATAAGAAGTTTTTACAATTTGGTATTGTATTATATTTAATGATTATGTTAGTTCAATTTTTATTGGGACATGAATCTTATATTAAATTGTTAACTGATCCAATTGTTATGATTTTATTACATTTGGTTGTATTAATTAATTCATTCTTCTTATTAAGAGGAGAAAAATATTATAATGAAGATGTGGGGGCTGAATAATGAGTAGTAGTTTATTGTTTATTATTATTTCAATTATCATATTCTTTGTTTTCTGGTATAATCAAATTATTGATGTTAATAAATTCTTTAAAGATGCCAGAGGATTATTTATGTTCCTTATGGAAGATGATTATAAGTTTTATGTTATGATGAAATATGGCGAGAAAGCAAATGTTTATGATTTGTTTGAAAAGAGAGTTAGAGATGCAATTATTTGTATGGCTGCACTTGTTATTGTTTTTTGGACAAGGATGTCATATATTTATGTCATTTTGATTGTTATTGTTGGTTTTCTAGTTTTTAAATCTCAATATATGAGTTTAAAGAATTATTATAAAAAGAATTTAACAAGAATTAATACTATGTTACCTTATTATTTAAAGAGTTTGGAAATACTTATTCAACATTATACTGTTCCGGTAGCAATGGCCAAATCTATTGATTCTGCACCTGATATTTTTAAACCTGGTCTTAAGAGATTAATTGCACGTATTGAAGATGGTGATTCATCTGTTCAACCTTATATGGATTTTGCGAATGAATATCCTGTTAGAGATTCAATGCGTATGATGAGACTTTTATATAGACTTAGTTTAGGCGCTCAAGAGAATAAACAAGAACAGTTACTTGCTTTTGGTAGAACTGTTTCAGCTTTACAAAATAAAGCGAGGGAGTATAAGTATAAGGAAAGACTTGATAGTATGGAAAAACGTACTATGATTATGCTTGCATCTACTGGTGGTGGCATAATGGCTATTATGTTATTTGCGATGATGATGTTAATGAATTTATAGTTGAAAAGTAGGTACTATTTGTGTTAATATTAATATGGAGGGTGGTGATTGTAAATGAAGGAAGCTGCAGGAGAGGCGAATTTAACAGTAGTTGCAATTATCTTAATTGCTGTAGTTGTTGCTGTTGCTACACCATTAGTTAATAGTTTGATGAATAATGCTAAAGAAAAAGCTTGTCGTACTGATGCTGGTTATTATCAAGAAAATGGTAAATGGGTTGGAGGAAACCAAAGTGAGTATGACAGTTGTATGGGAAATAAAGAAGCTCCGAAGAATAACGGCTAATTAATTATTTACTAGCTTGTATATAGTTCACATGGGTTAATGTGGACTAGAACAAGTTAATAAATGTGGAAGGTGATAAAATGAGGGAATCTATAGGAAGTATAGCTTTATATAATATAATTATTATATTTATGGTAATAGTATTTGGATTTGCTGGTGGTATAATGACTTATCAAAAAGCTTATAAAGTAAATTCTAAAATTGCTGCTGCTTTAGAAAAAAGTGAAAGCTATAATGATATTGCAATAAATGAAATAAATAGAGTATTAGTTAATTTAGGATATAGAGCATATAGTGGAAAAAAATGTAAAGATATGGAAGATGCTACTCTAATAACAGATGAAAATAGATTACCATCTTATGATTATTGTATATATCAAACAAAAGATGGAAAATATGACCAATACACAATTGTAACTTACATCTATATTGATTTACCTTTTGTTGATGAATTTAGATTTTCAGTAAAATCTAAAACATCTGCAATATATCAGTTTGGAGGTCAAAAATGAAGGAGTCAATAAATACTGCTATTATAGTAGGTATAATATTAACAATAGTTGGATTAATTGAGTTAGTATTATTTGCATCCTTTGCATATTCAAGAGCTTTTAAAGTAAAAAATAGAATAGTTTCTATTTTGGAAGAAAAAGTAGTATATGATAATGTAAAAGAAGATGTGATAAATACTATTGATAGCGAAATTTCTAAAATTGGTTATAAAATTAATAACTATGGAATTAATAATTGTCCAGTATTAGAAGATGATCCTGAAAAGTATGAATTAATAAATACAACAGCTAATTATAATTATTGTATTTATCGTACAAAAGAAGTAAATAAAGATAAGGGAACAGGATATTATTATACAGTAATTTCTTATATGTATTTTGATGTTCCACTTATGTCAATAAAAATTCCGATAAAAGGCCAAACAAAAACAATGTATAGTTATACAGATAGATAGAAAGAGGGATAAAAATGAATGTAATAGTTTCAAATAAATATCAATCAATGCTTACTGATTTACCTATTGATGTTATCAAAAGATTAGATGGTGAATTTGATGCAGATGAATTAGGTGGTATGTTTAAAAACTTCTTTTTCCAAAGAATGATATTAGATATAACTGCTTTAAAAAATTATAAAGATATAAAGACATTACAAAAATTATCTATACTACTAGATATGGATAAAGTTATACTTTTGTTAGATGATTCTGAAGAAACTACTTCAAGTGAATTTTTGAGTCAACTTGTATCAATAGGTATATATAACTTTACAAAAAATGTTGATGGAATTATGTATTTATATAATCATCCAAATACATATAGAGATGTAGCGCATATACATCAACTTGATGTTCAAAAAGAGGAAAATACAGTTGTTGTTCAAAATGTAATTAATACAGGTGGTGCGAAGAAGGCATATGTATTAGGTGTTAAAAATGTTAATAAACAAGCAGGTGCGACTAGTTTAGTTTATATGATGAAAAAGCAATTAGAAAAAAATTATGATGTTATTGCTATTGAAGTTGATAAATCTGATTTTGTTTATTTCCAAGATAAGAATTTAATTAGTGTTAGAAATCCTGAAATTGGAAATACAATTACAAAATATAGCAATAAAGAAGTTATAATTGTAGATGTAAATGGTAGTCAAGGCGCGATTGATTTGTGCGATGATGTTATTTACTTAATAGAACCATCAGTTATTAAATTAAATAGATTAATGATGATGGATAATATGGCAATTAGAAGATTGAAAGATAAGAAGATTGTCTTAAACCAAAGTTTGATCAACTCTAAGGATATCTTGGATTTTGAATATGAAGCAAGAGTTAAGGTATTTTACAATTTGCCACCTCTTGATGAAAGAGATGCTCATAATATCCCATTGAATGCATTTTTAGTGCGTTTGGGATTTGATAGACAACAAGATTCTGAAGTTGAAAATAGAAAAAAGATATTGGGGTTATTTTAGAAGGGAGGATAAATTATGTGGCTTTTAGATGGTAACGCTGTATGTGCAGGAGTTGAAATACCAACTGCTTTAACTAGTATTGTTTCTATTATTGTTACTCTTATAAAAGTAGTTGTGCCAATTATTTTAATAATATTAGGTATGATAGATATGGCTAAAGCTGTTGCATCACAAAAGGACGATGAAATCAAGAAAGGTCAAAAGACATTACTTTCAAGATGTATTGCTGCTGGAATAGTATTCTTTGTAGTTGCAATAGTTCAATTATTGGTAAGTATTGTAAGCAAAACTGGTGAGGATACAGAAAATGAATGGAATACTTGCATTTGTCATTTTGTTGGATCATGTGCAAAATAACGGGTGAAATAATTTCATCCTTTTTTGTTGCAGTTTTTTTTATATAATGCTATAATAAATATAGAAAATTGAGGTTTAATATGAAATATATATATTTATTATTATTTATGAGTTTATTTAGTTTTGGAAATGTTTATGCAGATACTATGGGTGATTTTTGTGAAAATGAAAATTTAATACCTTTTATTAATATATTTAGTATAGCTGTAAATCTAATAAAAATTGGTGTTCCAATAATATTAATAATACTTGGTATGATTGATATGGTAAAAGCAGTAACAAGTCAAAAAGAAGATAAAATAAAAGCTGGTCAAAAAAATCTATTATCAAGATGTTTAAATGGAGCGATTGTTTTCTTTGTAGTTGCGATTGTCCAACTTTTAATGAACATAATTGTAAAAGTAACA
>CAJKKJ010000054.1 GCA_905200435.1 uncultured Bacillota bacterium
TGTTTGTAAAGGGCTTTCATTTTGATTTTTGTTGACAAACAATAAAAAAATGGTAAAATTGTAACTAATATCGACGGGAGGTATGCGTTATGAATAAAATTTTTGAAAAAAAATATAATTATTCCAATAACAATAGCGCTAGAAAAGAAATCTCTAACATCTTTTGCTCATGCCTTGCCAAAAAAATAAATAATACCAAAGCGGTAGCGATTAAAACATTATAGTGTTTTTCGCGCCGTTTTTTTGTTAGGAGGTAATTCATGAATAGTATTACATTAAATGATTTAATAAACAAATTAAAGGAATATAATCCAGAAGAAATAGAGTATGTAAAAAAAGCGTATGAATATGCAAATGTTTTACATGCAGGACAAAAAAGACAAAGTGGTGAGCCATATATAAGTCATCCACTAAATGTTGCATATATACTAGCAGAAATGCATGCTGATAGAGAGACAATATGTGCTGGATTACTACATGATACACTAGAAGATACAAATATTACAAAAGAAGATCTAGCGCATGATTTTAATCAAAATATTGCTAATCTAGTAGACGGAGTAACAAAAATATCTAAAATGAATTTCTCTTCAAAACAAGAACAAAATAATGCAAATACAAGAAAGATAATAACAGGTATAACAGAAGATGTAAGAATAATAATTGTAAAACTAGCAGATAGACTTCATAATATGCGTACATTAGAGTTTAAATCAGAGTTTAAGCAAAAAGAAAATTCATTAGAAACAATGGAAATATTCGTACCACTTGCTTATTATATAGGAGCATATAGAATAAAATCAGAATTAGAAGATTTATCATTAAAATATTTAAAACCAACTATATATCAAACAATACTTGAAAAGAAAATATCAATAGAAGAAAAAAGTAATGATTGTTTAAAAGAGATGTTTTATAAAATAGAACATTTACTAAATAATCAAAATATACCAAATGAAATAAAAATAAGAACAAAAAATATTTACGGTATATATAAAAGATTGGATGCTGGTCATAAACTATCTGATATACATGATTTACTAGCACTAAAAGTAATGGTTGACAGTATAGAAAATTGTTATAGAACACTAGGTATTGTTCATAGTGAATATCATCCAATAAATAATAAATTTAAAGATTATATTTGTAATCCTAAAACAAATATGTATAGAAGTCTTCATACAACAGTATTTGGGCCAGAAGATAGATTAGTTCAGACACAAATAAGAACATTTAATATGGATAAAATTGCATCATTTGGTTTAACTGCATATTGGGATGAACAAAAAGGCAAAGCAAGAGATATTATGCAAAATGATTTAAAACAAAAATTTCAATTTTTTAAATCATTAGTTGAAATAAATTCTATGTTTAGTGACAACAAAGATTTTGTAAATCAAGTAAAAGTAGAATTATTTACCGATAAAATATATGTGTATACAACAAAAGGAGATATCATAGAACTACCAAAAGGAGCAACACCAATAGATTTTGCATACAAAATAGGTACAAATTTAGGCAATACAATGGTTGGAGCATTTGTAAATGATGAATATGTACCAGTTAATTATATTTTAAAAAATAAAGATAGAATAAGAATTGTAACTGATGAACTATCATACGGACATAGAGATGATTGGGTTGAGATGGCCCATACAAGTTTAGCAAAAACTAAAATAAAAGAATTTAATAAGAAGTAAAAAAATATTTAAAATAGTATATATACCAATAAAAGTTTGGAGGAGAAAATATGAAAAAGAAATATAAAATTTATATACCATCAGGTAACCCTACAGCACTCGTAAATGGAATTGTTGAAAGTCAAGAAGAAAGAAAAAAATAAATAAGAATTACCAATTAATAGTTGCATATGGCTATAGAGCATTAAGCAAACAAAAAAAATATTTTAACGAAGAAATAGAAAAAGCAGAAAAGTTATTTAGTAATAAAGATGAATTATATGAATACGTGCATGAAAAAATAGCCGTACCAGAAGTTGCTGGCCACCCAACAAGAGGTGCAGTTGATGTTACAATATACGATATGGAAAATCAAAAAGAATTAGATTTCGGATCAAAAATTCATGATTTTTCAAGCGATATATGTTATACATTCTATAAGAATATAAGTGATGATGAAAAAGAAAATCGAATGCTTTTAAGACACTTGATGTTAAATGAAGGATTCACTCCATATGATGGAGAATGGTGGCACTTCTCTTATGGAGATAGGGAGTGGGCATTCTATTATAAAAAAGGAGAATGTTTGTACAATGTAATTGATGAGAAGAATGCCTACAAAATATAAATAAAAACAATAAGATAAAATTATAAAAAAATATAAAAAGGAATTTACAAATAAAAAAATTATGATATAATACAATTAAAGCAACGAACAAGAGGAGTAAATTAACTGTTTTTTAAAGAGAGCAAATGTTGGGTGAAAATTTGTAAAAACAATAATTGAATGTAGCTTGGGAGCCTTATATCAGAACTAACAGTAAGATATAATGTTTGTCGCATTAAGACATTAAGGTAATAGAAATATTATAAAATAAGGTGGTACCACGAGTAAGTCGTCCTTTGGGATAACTTACTCTTTTTTTGATTAAAATCAAAAAATAAAAAGAAGGGAGAATGTAAAATGTTAGAAAAAAAATATGACCATAAATTAGTAGAAGAAGGAAAATATAAAAATTGGAAAGAAAAAGGATACTTTGAACCAGGTGATTTAAGTAAAAAGCCATTCAGTATAGTATTACCACCTCCAAACGTAACCGGAAAACTACACTTAGGACATGCATACAATACAGCAATACAAGATGCAATAATAAGATACAAAAGAATGCAAGGATTTGATTGCCTATGGTTACCAGGAATGGATCATGCAGCAATAGCAACAGAAGCAAAAGTAGTAAAAAAATTAAAAGAACAAGGAATAAATAAATATGAATACGGAAGAAAAAATTTTCTAAAAGCATGTTGGGATTGGACACATGAATATTCAGAAAATATCAGAAATCAATGGGGAAAATTAGGACTATCACTAGCATACTCAAGAGAAATATTTACACTAGATGATAAAGTAAACAAAGCAGTAAACAAAGTATTTACAGATTATTACAACGAAGGAATAATATATAGAGGCGAAAAAATAATAAACTGGGATCCTGAAGCAAGAACAGCCTTATCAAACGAAGAAGTAATATATAAAGATGTAGAAGGAGCTTTCTATCACTTAAAATACTATATAGAAGGAACAAATGATTATCTAGATGTAGCAACAACAAGACCAGAAACACTATTTGGTGATACAGCAGTTGCAGTAAATCCAGAAGATGAAAGATATAAAAATTTAATAGGAAAAAATGTAATACTACCAATAGTAAACAAACTAATACCAATAATAGGTGATGAACATGCTGATCCAGAGTTTGGAACAGGATGTGTAAAAATAACCCCAGCTCATGATCCTAACGATTTTGAAGTTGGAAACAGACACAATTTAGAAAGAATTGTTGTAATGGATGAAAAAGCAATAATGAATGAAAATGCTATCGGTTATACAGGACTAACAAGAGAAGAATGCCGAAATAAATTAATTGAAGATCTAAAAGAAAAAGATTTACTAATAAGAATAGAAAAAATAACCCATTCAGTAGGACATTCAGAAAGAACAGGTGTAATGGTAGAACCATACCTATCAAAACAATGGTTTGTAAAAATGGATGAACTAGCAAAAAGAGTATTGGATAACCAAAAAAATGAGGAAACAAAAATAAACTTTGTACCAGAAAGATTTGAAAAAATATTAAACCACTGGATGGAGATAAGTTATGACTGGTGTATATCAAGACAATTATGGTGGGGACATAGAATTCCTGCATGGTACAAAAACGATGAAATCTATGTAGGAACAGAAGCACCAACTGAAGAAGGTTGGGAGCAAGATACAGATGTATTAGATACATGGTTCTCAAGTGCATTATGGCCATTCTGTACACTAGGCTGGCCAAATGAGTCAGAAGATTATAACAGATATTTTCCAAATGATTGTTTAGTAACAGCATATGATATTATCTTCTTCTGGGTAGCACGTATGGCATTCCAAACAGAAAAAATAACAGGTCAAAGACCATTTAAAGATTGTATAATACATGGACTTATAAGAGATAAAGAAGGAAGAAAAATGAGTAAGTCCTTAGGAAATGGTATTGACCCAATGGATATGATTGAAGAATATGGTGCAGATAGTTTAAGATTTTACATAACAACCGATTGCGCTCTTGGAACAGACTTAAGATTTGATACTGAAAAAGTAAAATCAACATGGAATTTTATAAATAAACTATGGAATGCATCAAGATATGTATTAATGAACATTGAAAATTTAAAAGAATATGATTTTTCAAATATAAATGAATCAGATAAATGGATTTTATCAAAATATGAAAACATAGTAGGAAGTATAACAAATCATATGGATAACTATGAATTCAATTTAGCAGGATCAGAATTATACAATTTTATATGGGAAGATTTCTGTAGTAACTATATAGAATTTTCTAAATTTACAAGCAGTGAAATAGGTACACAAAGTACATTATGCTATGTATTAACAGGAATATTAAAAATGATGCATCCATTCATGCCATTTGTAACTGAAGAAATATATAACATGTTACCAATAAAAGATAAAGCATCAATAATGATAAGTGAATATCCAAAATATGAAGAAAAATATGTATATAAAAATATATTAAAAAAATATGATTATATAATAGATTTTATAAGACAATTCAGAAATGTAAAACTAGAAAATCAAATAACAAAAGATTTAAAAGTAAAAATAAACAATAATGAAGATTATACATTAATAAATAAAATACTAAAATTAGAAGATAGTATTACAGAAAGTGAATTAAATATAACAAAATTTAATATAAGCAATAATATGTATAATATGGATATATACTTTGAAAAAGAAATAACAAAAGAGGATGAAGAATTAAGACAAAAACAAATTGAAAATTTAAAAAAATCTATTGAAAGAAGAAAAACTCTATTAAGTAATGAAAACTACGTAAAAAAGGCACCACAAAATTTAGTAGAACAAGAAAAACAAAAATTAAATGAAGAAGAAAATATGTTAAAGGAGATGACTAAATAATGGAGCGCCTTCAAAAAGTAATAGCTGAGTCAGGATATGCATCAAGAAGAAAAGCCGAAGAATTAATAAAAGCAGGTAAAGTATATGTAAATGGAAATAAAGTAACCGAAATGGGTTTTAAAGTAAGTGGAAATGATTTAATAGATATAAATGGTAAACCATTAAAAAAAGAAGATAAAGAGTATTATCTATTAAATAAACCTAGAGGAGTTGTTACCACAACAAGTGATGATAAAAATAGAAAAACAGTAACAGATCTAATTGAAACACCAAAAAGAATTTATCCTATAGGTAGACTAGATTATGATACGACAGGAGTATTACTACTAACAAATGATGGTGAATTAACAAATATACTAAATCATCCATCATCAGAAGTTTCTAAAATATATGTTGCTAAAATAGATGGAATAGTAGAACCATTTAAAGTAAAAAAACTAGAGCAAGGTGTAATAATAGATGGTGTAAAAACATCTAAAGCAAAAATAAGAATAAAAAAATTGGATAAAAAAAATAATGCTTCTTACATAGAAATTACAATACATGAAGGAAAAAATCATCAAGTTAAGAAAATGTTTGAGGCAATAGGTTATAAAGTTACAAAATTAAAAAGAGAAAAATATGCATTTTTAGATGTTAAATCATTAAAATCAGGCGAATATAGAAAATTAACAACAAAAGAAGTAAAAAGTTTATATGCATTAGGAAAAAATAGGGCTCTATAAAATCCTATTTTTTTTCAAAACTCTTAACTAAATCAACTAAATCTTTAGCTGATTTTTTATTTATTATTTTACTCTGACATCTAACAATTTCATTCTGAAGTTTTTTATCATCTAATAATTTAATAACATTTTGAACAATTTCATTTTCATTATCACATTTAAGACTCATTCGGTGATTATAGAAAAAGTTAGTATTAACAGTTTCAATACCTGGAATAGCAAATGCATGAATTAAAGGTTTATTAATAGATGCAATTTCTGTAGAAGATAAACCACCAGGTTTAGATACAACAACATCAGATGAATAAATTAAATCATTTATATTATGAGCAAATCCCAAAACAATTAAATTTTTATTATTAATTTTTTTAAGTTCTTTATATAATTCCTTATTAGAACCAGTTATAATAATAATTTTAGTATTATTAATATTTAATAAATCATCAATTATTTTATTAATATTT
>CAJKKJ010000055.1 GCA_905200435.1 uncultured Bacillota bacterium
CATGTAAGGGGAATAAATAACCCTTAGTAGTTTAATAAACTAACGGCGACTAAAAACCTCAAATGGTTATATGTTGTAAAGTGCCACAGAAACGAGTATTTGGGAAACCAAATAATGAAACGCGGTAAACCCCATGAGCGAGAAACCCAAATTATGGTAGGGGAACCTTGATGTCGGAAATAAGAACGAATAAAGGATCGAAAGATAGATAAATGTTTGTCACCTTTATAGGTACAGAACATGGCTTATGTTATTATTATTTTTTTAAGGAGTTGAGAAGCTTGAAAGATATTGGAGCTAAACTTAAAGAAGCTAGAGAAAGTATAGGTGTTTCTGTAGAAGAAGCGGCCGAAGACTTAAAATTAAAAGTTTCACAAATTGAAAATTTAGAAGCTGGTAATATGGAAGCTTTCCAAGATGTTTTTTATCTAAAATATTTTATTAAAGATTATGCGAAATATCTAGGACTAAAACATGAGGATTTAGTAGATGAATTCAATGAATATTTATTTGACTATACATCTAAAATATCAATTGAAGATGTTAAGAAAAAACAAGATACAATAGAAGATAAAGTAACTATTCATTCACCATATACTAAAAAATTAAAAGAACCATTTAAATTATCAAGTATTATACCATATATAATAATTATAATTATTGCTGTTATTATAGCATTCATTGTGTTGTAGGAGGAAAAAATGAATTTACCTAATAAAATAACATTCTCAAGAATAATTTTAACTATATTTATTTTAATTTTACTTGTTTTTCCATTTGAAGAAGCAGGAATTAGAATGCCACAATTATTTGTAAGTGAAATGATTGTTGTTGATATAAAATACCCAATAGCAGGTGTATTATTTATCGTAGCAGCACTAACAGATATGATAGATGGCAAACTAGCAAGAAAAACAAATCAAGTTACAGATTTAGGAAAAATGCTAGATGCAATTGCTGATAAAGTATTAGTAAATACAATATTAGTCGCATTATCAGCATCAGGATTTGTTCATCCAATTATTCCTATAGTTGTTATATTTAGAGATGAAGTAGTAAATTCTATTAAAATGGTATCTGGAAATAAAGGTAAAGTTGTTGCAGCAAGCAAAATGGGCAAATACAAAACAGCTTGTATGATGACTGGTATTGCTCTTACGTTATTTTATAATTTACCATTTGAATTATGGAATTTAAAAGTATCAGATATGTTACTTGTTGTTGCAATGGTATTAAGTGTAATATCAGGCATTCAATATTATGTTAATAGTAAGGAAATAATCAGTAAATAAAACTGATTTTTTTGAGGTTATTATATGAAATTATATATTGTAAGACATGGCGAAACATCTTGGAACGTAAAAAAATTATTGCAAGGAAAGACCGATATAAGTTTAAATGAAAATGGTATTAAGCAAGTAAAAAAACTAGCACGTAAACTCCCCAAAAATAAAATTGATATATGTATATGTTCCCCTTTAAAAAGAACACTTGAAACAGCTAATATTCTTTATAGTAACATAATAAAAGATGATTTATTAATAGAAAGAGAGTATGGCGATTTTGAAGGAAAAAGTATTGATTATGACTTCATATCATTATTGTGGGATTATAAAGTAAATTACCATGACCATAATGTAGAAAGCATAAAAGAATGTTTAGAAAGAGCAGATAAATTTTTAAAAAAAATAAAAAAATATAAAGGAAAAAATATTTTAATAGTATCTCATGGGTCTTTTATAAAAGCCCTACATTATAATTTAATTGGATATAACGAAAATACAGATTTTTTATCATTTAATCCATCTAATTCTGAATTATATGAGTATGAAATACTAGATTTTTAGAAAAAAATAATATATAATCTTTAGACAAGAGGTGTACTATGTGGAAAATAGGAAATGTCGAAATAAAAACAAAAGTAGTAATGGCGCCCATGGCTGGAATATCTAATCCATCATATATGAAAATAATAGAGGACATGGGATGTGATTTAGCATTCACAGAACTAATCAGTTCAGAAGCTATTATAAGAAACAATAAAAAAACACTAGACATGTTAAATGGAATTGATGATTTAAAAATGAAAGTTGGCGTTCAAATATTTGGCTCTAATCCAGAAGTAATGGCCAAAGCAGCCAAAATACTATGTGAACTACATAAAATAGATATAATAGATATAAATATGGGATGTCCAGTACCTAAAGTCGCACTACATTCCGATGCTGGAAGTGGATTATTAAAAAATTCAACAAAAGTTAAAGAAATAGTCGAAGCTGTAACAAAAGCAGTTAATATACCAGTAACAGTAAAAATAAGAAGTGGATGGGATGATAATAGCATAAATGCTGTAGAAATTGCTAAAATAATCGAAAAAGCAGGAGCAAGCGCAATTACAATTCATCCAAGAACAAGAGCACAAGGATATAGTGGTAAAGCCGATTGGAATATAATAAAAAAAGTAAAAGAAAGTGTTAATATTCCAGTTATAGGTAATGGCGATATAAAAAGTTGTTATGATGCCGAAAAAATGCTTGAAGAAACAAACTGCGATGCTATAATGATAGGTAGAGGATTATTAGGTAATCCATGGCTTATAAGGGATGCAATTAATTATTTAGAAAAAAAAGAAGAACCAACAAATGCTAGTTTACATGAAAAAATAGAAATGATAAAAAAACATTTAGATTTACTTGTGAAATATAAATCAGAAAAGGCAGCACTATTAGAAATTAGAAGTCATATTTCATGGTATTTAAAAGGTGAAAATAATTCAAAAGAAGTCAAAGAAAAAATATGTAAAGCCAAAAATATAGAAGAAGTTAAAAAAATAATAACAATTTTTGAACAAAATTCATAAAAATGTGGTATTATATAAACAAGGAGTGAGGAAATGAAAATATTATGTGTTAATGCTGGTAGTTCATCATTAAAATTTCAATTATATGAAATGCCAGAAGAAAAAGTTTTAATAAGTGGATACATTGAAAAAATAGGTATGCCAGACTGCTTTTGGAACGTTAAAATTAACGGAGAAAAAATAAGAAGTGAAAAATATCTTAAAAATCATACAGAAGCTGTAGAAGTTTTAATTGATGAATTATTTAAGAATAAAGTTGTTGAATCATTAGATGAAATCAAAGGTGTAGGCCATAGAGTATTACATGGTGGTGAAAAATATTCTGATTCTGTTGTTATTACTGATGAAGTAGTAAAAGATATCGAAGATTTAACTAAACTAGGACCTTTACATCATCCAGGAAATTTAGCTGGAATAAGAGCAATGAGAGAAGCATTACCAAATGTTGTAAATGTTGCTGTATTTGATACTGCTTTCCATCAAACAATGCCAAAAGAAAACTATATTTATCCAGTTCCATATGAATGGTATACAAAATATGGTGTAAGAAAATATGGTTTCCATGGAACTAGTCATAAATATATAACTGGTGAAATGAAGAAACGTTTAGGTAAAGAAAATGTTAATTTAATTATTTGCCATGTAGGAAGCGGAGCATCTATTGCTTGTATCAAAGATGGCAAATGCTATGATACAACAATGGGATTAACGCCTCTAGATGGTCTTATGATGGGAACAAGATCAGGCGCTATTGATCCATCAATTCTAAAATATGTAATGCAAGAATCAGGTGAAACAATTGATGAAATAACTGATGACTTAAATAAGAAAAGCGGTTTCTATGGTGTATGCGGAGCAGCTGATTGTCGTGATGTAGAACATCTAGCAGAAGAAGGAAACGAAAATGCTATACTAGCACTTAATATGTATGCAAATAGAATTGCAAAATATATTGTTGATTACTATTTAGAATTAGAAGGAAAAGTTGATTCTATCGTATTTACTGCTGGTGTATTAGAAAATGGTTCAACAATGCGTAAAATGGTAATGGATAGACTAAAAGTATTAGGCGTTACATTAGATGAAGAATTAAATGATAAAATTGCAAGTTTCAAAGATTTACATGAAGGTATTATTTCTGATGGTGATTCTAAAATAACAGTTATGGTTTTACCAACTAATGAAGAAATAATGATTGTAAAAGATACATTTAATAAAGTAATAGGGTAAAAGCACATAAGTGCTTTTTTTTCTTTTAAAAATGTAGTATAATATATTTGCAAAGAAAAGTTAGGTGTTGTATGAATAATGTTTATAAAAGAATATATAAGGCAATAAAAAAATATAATACAATTGTAATAGCTAGACATATAGGACCAGATCCTGATGCTCTTGCAAGTAGTTTGGCTTTAAAAGATATTATATTAAATAAATTTCCTAAAAAAAATGTATATACTGTTGGAGCAAGTGCTACTAAATTTAGATATTTGGGTTTGCTTGATAAATTACCAGAAAATTTAGATAATGCTCTACTTATCGTAACTGATATACCAGATAATAAAAGAATTGATGGCGCTAATTATAAAGATTTTGCATATAGAATTAAAATAGATCATCATCCTTTCGTTGAATCATTTTGTGATATTGAATGGATTGATGATAAAGCTTCAAGTGCATCTCAAATGGTTATGGAATTAGTATTTAATACACCATTTAAGTTTAATAAAGAAATTGCTGAAAAGTTATATACTGGTTTAGTAGCAGATACTAATAGATTTTTATATTCATATACATCTGAAAAAACATTTTCTTTAGTTTCTAGATTAATTAAGGAACAAAAAATTGATATGGATAAAATTTATAATAATCTATATATGAGACCATTAAAAGAATTAAGATTTCAAGGATATATTTCAGAAAACTTAAAATTAACACCAAATGGTGTTGGACATTTATTAATAACTGAAGATAAAATGCATGAATATAATATAGATGTTGCAACAGCAGGAAATATGATTAATAATTTTAACTATATTGATGAAATATTAGTTTGGGTATTTTCTATTGATTCAATTAATAATAATATAAGGGTATCAATAAGATCTAGAGGTCCTGTAATTAATACAGTCGCCCAAAACTTTGGTGGCGGTGGACATGCTTATGCATCTGGAATAAAGGTAAAAACTTATGAAGAGACGGAAGCTATTGTTGAGGCTCTTGATAAGGTTTGTAAAGAATATAAAGAGGGTAATTAGAAAGGATTTTTATGGAACAAACATTTGTAATGATTAAACCTGATGGTTTCAAACAAAAAATATTTAAGGACGTAATGGAGATGTTACTTAAAAATGGATTATCTATTAAGGATGTTAATATTGTTAATTTGAATGAAGATTTTATCAAAGAACATTATTCTCATTTAACTGATAAACCTTTCTTTCCTCATTTGCAAGAATTTATGTTATCTGGACCAATTATTTCTATGACTGTATTTGGGGAAAATGCTATTTCTAAAGTTAGGAATATAATGGGTGCGACTAATCCAAATAAAGCAGAAAAGGGAACTATAAGATATATTTATGGTAATAAGGAAGATGTTACTTGCAATGTTATGCATGCTAGTGATTCTAAAGAGAATGCTTTAATTGAATTAAATAGATTTAATAGATATAAAAAATTATTGTTAAAGAATAAGTATACTAAAAAATAGTATACTTTTTGTATTGTAAAAGTGTTTAGAATTTGGTAAAATTGTTATAGAAAGATAAGGGATGTATCATGAATTTTGTTGATAACTTTTTTGAACATATACATACATTACTAAAAATTAGAAAATATAATATCTGTTGATAATATACATGGAGCGATTATATAGTTTTTGCTATATATATTGGTCCAGATTTTGCTGTATAAAAAATATAGAGGAGGAGAATATATATGAAATTTAGTAAAAAAATAATTGTGGTTTTATTATTTATAATAGGTATAGCTGGTCTTTTAGTAGGAAGTATTGCTTATTATAGAATAGTAGTTAGTGGAAGTATTGAGGGTAGTACTGGTAATGCTGTATTTGCTTTGAGAGATACAACGGATGGAGAATCATGGAATAATAAAGTAATTAGTTTGGGTCAAATAAATCCAGGGGATAGTGGATCGTTTGATGTTGTAATGGATGCAAGTGGAAGTACTGTAGATCTGTATGCAACACTTAGTATAGATAGAGGAAGTGGAGATACAGAATTACCAACTAATTTAAAGTTTTATACAACAAGTGATCATAAAAGTGAATTACATAAATATTATTCATTTTTAGAAAAGAGTGGCTCAAATAAAGAAACATTAACAATATATTGGTACTGGAATCCATATATAGATGATATAGAAGATACAAAATATATAAATAAAAATTTTAATGCAAGTATAAATGTAAGTGCAGTTCAGATAAGTGAATATGCAATGATG
>CAJKKJ010000056.1 GCA_905200435.1 uncultured Bacillota bacterium
AACCATATAAAAATTTTTCTAGTGAATTCTTTTTACTTTCTTCAATACCTTTTAAAATTAATTCAATTTTTTTATTGCCAAAGCCTTCTAATTCCATAATATTTTCATAATAATCTGACAAAGAATAAAAATCTGTTATTTCTTTTATAAAACCATAATTATAAAAGTCTTCAATTATTTCTTCACCTAAACCATTTAAATCCATAGCTGGTTTAGAAGCAAAATGAATTAATTTTTCAATTTTTCTAGCTGGACATGATTTATTTATACAATAATAATCTGATTCCGTTTTCTTTTTTACTAAAATTCCTGAACAAATTGGACATTTTTTACTAAATGTATATACTTTTTCTGATCCATTTCTTCTTTCAATTAATGGAGCTTCTACTCTTGGTATAACATCTCCTGCTTTAATAACACTTACTATATCCCCTATTCGAATATCATTTTTTAATATATAATCTTCATTATGTAATGTTGCTCTTTTTACTTTTGAACCCATTAAAATAACTGGTTCCAAAACAGCATTTGGCGTGATTTTACCTGTTCTACCAACTGTTAAAATTATATCTTCTAGTTTGGTATAAACTTTCATTGCTGGGAATTTATAAGCTGTTGCCCATTTAGGATATTTACTTGTATAACCTAATAATTTTTGATCATCTATACTATCAACTTTAATAACTATTCCATCTATTTCATATGGTAGAGATGGTCTATTTTTTGTCCAATAATCAATAAATTCTATAACTTCATTAATATTATGAACTTTTTTATTGGCTTTATTAACAGTAAATCCTAAATTTTCCATAAAATTTAAAGCTTCATTATGACTTTTAATATTATAATCAAGCGGATTTGGTAAATGATAAATAAAGGTTGATAAATTTCTTTTAGCAGCGATTTTACTGTCTAATTGTCTAACACTACCACTAGCAGCATTTCGTGGATTCATAAATAAATCTTCATGATTTTTTTTACGTTCTTTATTACATAGTTCGAATGCTTTTTTACTCATGTATATTTCTCCACGAACTTCTATATCAATATTTTCTTTTAGAACTAATGGTACATTTTTAATTGTTTTTACATTATGAGTTATATCTTCCCCAACAACACCATTTCCTCTAGTTGCCGCACGAATTAGTTTTCCTTTTTTATAAAGTAATGATACACTTAAACCATCTATTTTTAGTTCACATACATATTCTGGATGCGTAACAACTGCCCTTACTTTTTTATCAAAATCTATTACTTCATCAATATTAAAAACATCACTTAAACTAAGCATTGGTATTTCATGTTTAATTTTTTTAAAATTTGTTACAACTGTTCCACCCACTCTTTTAGTTGGGGAATCTTCTTTAGCATATTCTGGATATTTGTTTTCTAAATCTATTAATTCTCTTAAATATTTATCGTATTCTTGATCTGTTAGATTAGGTCTATCTAAAACATAATATTCATAGTTGGCTTTATTTAATATATCTACTAACTCATTAATTCTTTTTTGTACATCCATCTTATTTTTCCTTTTGTAAAGCATCATATATTAATTTTGCTAGTAAAAATAATCCACCAAATAATCCAATCCATAATAATGGATTTGAATAATTTCTTTCAATAAAGTTTTGGACTGGTTCCATTGCTTTATTTAAATCATCAAAAATATTAAGCATTTTCATTCCTCCTTAAGCTTGCATGTCCGCGAGCAATTTTTTTTATGCCATATTTATTACTAAAGGCAATTGTTAAATCTTTATCATCCATTCCTACTACTACACCTTGACCAAATATTTTGTGTTCTAGTATTTCGCCTAATTTATATTCTTCATCACTTGTAATACTTGTTGTTTGTTTTTTATTTTCATCTTTTTCTAAATATTCATCTGGTATTTCAGAAATGAACCTACTTGGAAAGTAATTGTCATGTTTTCCATAAATCATTCTTGATTTTGCATTTATTAGCCATAATTTTTTCTTGGCTCTTGTTATTGCAACATAACATAATCTTCTTTCTTCTTCTAGATCTTCCGTTTCCATACTGTTTAGATGTGGGAACAATCCTTCTTCCATACCGATTACAAATACATAATCAAATTCTAGTCCTTTGGCTGCATGGACTGTCATTAATGTTACAACATTTGTTTCATTTTTATGTTCATTCATGTCTGCTACTAAACTGATTTCTTCTAAGAATTCTTCTAGAGTTGGGGAATCGCTATTTTCTTCATATGTTCTTGTGATTGATTTAAATTCTTCTAGATTTGATAGTCTTATTTCAGCATCTACTGTTTTTTCTGTTTCTAATTCTTTTCTGATTCCTGTTTTATCTAATATTAAATCTACTAATTCTGTTAAAGTAGCATCTTTACTATTTTCTTTTAATTCTTCGATTATTTTTTTAAATTCTTGTTCTTTTCCATTTTCTATTACATCATAGATACATTTATTTAATTTAAATGATTTATCACTTAGGTTTGATATCGTTTTATCACCAATACCTCTTTTTGGTACATTTATTATTCTTACTAAACTGATATCATCATTTTTATTATAGATCAATTTTAAATAACTTATTAAATCTTTTATTTCTTTTCGGTTGTAGAAATAAAAACTTCCTATTACTTTATATGGTATATTTTCTCTTAGCATTGCTTCTTCTATATTTCTTGATTGAGCATTTGTTCTATAGAGTACTGCTATTTCCTCTCTTCTTACTCCATCATATAATAGATTTTTTATTTCTTTTACGACATAAGATGCTTCATCTTTTTCATCGCTTGCTCTATGATATCTTATTTTTGATCCTTCTTCATGTTTGGTCCATAAATTTTTATCTTTTCTTATTTTGTTATTTTTTATTACTTCATTTGCTGCTTTTAAAATATTTCCTGTTGATCTATAGTTTTCTTCTAGCATTACGGATTTTAAATCTGGATAATCTTTTTCAAAATTTAGTATATTTCTGTAGTCTGATCCACGCCATGAATATATTGCTTGGTCATTATCTCCTACTACACATATATTTTTATATCGTGCTGCTAGCATATTTACTAATATATACTGAACTCTATTTGTGTCCTGATATTCATCTACTAGTATATATTTAAATCTTTCTTGATACATTTTTAGTATATCTTTATATACACTAAATAATTTTATTGGTAGTATTAATAAATCATCAAAATCTACACTGTTATTATTTTTTAGTCTTTCTTCATATTTTTTATATACTTTACATACTATTTCTTCAAAATCTGTACCTGCATATTTTTCGTATTCTTCTGGATATACTAATTCATTTTTGGCACCACTTATTTTATTTCTTATGGCTTTTGGATTATAATCATCGGTATTTAAACCCATTTCTTTGACAATATTTTTTACTAATACCAAACTATCATCGCCATCTAGTATTGTAAAGTTTCTTTCGTATCCTAGTAAATTGTAATGTCTTTTTATGATGTACAATCCAAATGAATGAAATGTTGATATTTGAATATCTTTTACTTCGCCAACTAATTTAAATACTCTTTCTTTCATTTCCTTGGCTGCTTTATTTGTAAATGTTATTGCTAGTATGTTGTATGGTTCAACGCCACTTTCTATCAAATATGCTATACGTGTTGTTAGAACTTTGGTTTTTCCTGATCCTGCTCCTGCTAGTACTAGTAGTGGACCATCTGTTGTTTTTACAGCATCTAGTTGTTCTTCATTTAAACCTTCTAATTTCATGTTTTCTCCTATCCCATTAGGAATTTTATGTCTTTTACTTTTGATGGATTTTTGGCATAGTATTCATATCCTTTTTCATTTATTAGCCATGGCTCCATTATTGCTGTAAAGCGATCTATTTTAATTCCTTTGTTTAATAATTTTGTTTTGATGTTTACCATTTCGTCTTTTAAGACAATGTATGTCATACTTGCTTCTTCTACTGCGAATATACGAATGTTATCTTTATAGAACCCAAAGGCACATAATCCTTCTGGATTTAAATATTTTAAGACCATTTCTTTTAATTCTGGTGTTATTAGAAAATGCATATCGGCATAGTATTTTGATCTTGAACTTTCTGATATTATACATTTAGGAATGTTTAGGAAATCGTCTCTTCCGTTATTGTATTTATCTCCTATTCTTGATCTTGATACTCTTAAATAAAATGAATCTGCCTCTTCAAACATTATTTCTATTAGGCTTTTGTAATCTATTTCTTTATATAAATTTGCTATGTAATATAAACTCATATTTCCTCCTTTTACATCCTATATATAGTTTATCACATTAGAGTTTTTATAACAAGAATATTGTTTTACAATTTGAAATATATAAGCATTTTTTGTTTATTTGAATATAATAAAAAGAAAGGGAGGAAAAATGAAAAAGTATTTTTTTGGTCTTGTTATTTTATTTGTAGTTTTGATAACTGGAGCTTTATTTTTATTTAAAAATGAAAAATCTGGTTTGAAAAAAATCAAAGTTGCCGAGGTCACACATTCAGTTTTCTATACTCCGCAATATTTGGCGCATTCTTTGGGCTATTTCGAAGATGAGGGACTTGATGTTGAAATTATTTTAACTGCTGGTGCGGATAAGGTTACTGCTGCTGTTTTATCTGGTGATGTTCAGATTGGTTTTTGTGGTAGTGAAGCTACTATATATGTTTATAATGGCGGAGAAAAGGATTATTTAGTTAATTTTGCTGGCCTTACAAAAAGAGATGGAAGCTTTATTGTTTCAAGAGAAAAAATAGATAACTTTGACATAAATATGCTTAAGGGTTCTTATATAATTGGCGGAAGAAAAGGTCATCGGATACTAAACTTATGATAAATTTCTTACTAAAAAAATATCATAAGTTCTAATGCCGAAAAACCTATCGGTTATCAAACTTATAATATTATACCAATTTAAATTTATAATGAATTTCCACTGTCTTATCTTCACTAATAATTATTTTGTCAATTAAATTAACCAATAAATTTCTATTAGGTTTTTCAAAAGATAAATATTCGTTTATCTTTTTTAGTGTTTCCTCTTTTTCTTTTGTGCTACTTTCATTACTAATATTATTAAGTTCTTCTTCTAATTCATTTTTCTTACTTTTCCAAATGTCTATTTCTTCTTTATATTTTATAGTTAATCTATTAAACATTTCCATATCAATATTACCATTTAATTTATCTTCGTAAATTTTATCTATATACGATAGATTACAACTAATTTTTCTATCTAATGTACTAATATCTTTTTGTATTTTTGCTTTAATATCATTCTTTTTCTTCGCCTCATCAACTTTATCTTTAAATGTAGCATTATCAACATATTGATTACACATACTTCTTATTTCTTCTAATATAGCATTTTCTAATTTATTATAATTACAAGAATGAGGAGTACATAAACCATATTTAGAATGGGATATATAATAAGTACAACAACAATATTTTCTTTTGCCATCACTACTTTTATTTATTCCTATTGCGTGTCCGCATTCTTTACATACCATAAAGCCAGAAAGTAATTGTATATTGTTATTGGTCTTATTTTTATTTTTCTTTAATAAGTCTTGAACTGTATAAAATACTTTTTTATCAATTATTGCTTCGTGAGTATTTTCTACAATTATCCATTCTTCTTTTGGTGTTCTAATTTCCTTTTTACTTTTATATCCTAATTTTTTTCTTCTTCCTTGTGTTAAATTACCAATATATGTTTGATTTATAAGCATTTCTTCAATAGTTCTAGGACACCATAATTCGTAAGCAGTTGACCTCATACCTCTATTAAGATTAGCATATACACTTGGTGTAGGTATATGTTCATCTGAAAATATATTTGCTATTTGTCTTGGGCTTTTACCATCTAATGCTAAATTAAACATCCTTTCAATAATGGGTTTTACTTCTTCATCAATAATTATTTTATGCTTATCGTTTGGGTCTTTCTTATAACCATATACTGCTTTCCATCCTAAAAATTGTCCTTTTTCTTTCTTTGCTTTTACAATCTTTCTAATCTTCTTAGATGTATCTTTTAAATAATAATCATTAAACATTAACTTAAATTGTAAAAACTCTAAGCCAGGTGTTTCGTAAAGAGTATCTATATCATCATTTATAGCAATATATCTTATACCCCGTTCGGGGAATATTCTTTCGATATATTCCCCCATAGAGATATAATCTCTACCCATACGAGATAAATCTTTGGTTATAATAGTATTTACTTTACCATTATCAATATCTGCAATTAGCCTTTTCCAAGAAGGTCTGTCAAAAGTAGAA
>CAJKKJ010000057.1 GCA_905200435.1 uncultured Bacillota bacterium
AATGGTGGATATTAAAGAAATTCTTTGACGAAGGACTATTTTATGAAGGACACAAAATATTACCATACTGCTCAAGATGTGGAACAGGACTAGCAAGTCACGAAGTCGCACAAGGATACAAAGATATTTCCGTTGATACAGTAATAGTACCATTTAAGAAAAAAGATGAAGATGCTTACTTCCTAGTATGGACAACAACACCATGGACACTAATGAATAATGTCGCACTTTGTGTAAACCCAAATGAAACATATATAAAAGTAGAAAGCATGGGATATAAATTCATTCTAGCTGAGGCTCTAGCAAATAATGTTTTAGGTGAAGATTATAAAGTAATTGAAAAATATAAAGGCACAGACTTAGAGTATGTAGAATATGAACAATTATTACCATTTGTAAAAGTAGATAAAAAAGCATTCTTTGTAACATGTGATGATTATGTAACAATGAGTGACGGAACAGGTATAGTTCATATCGCACCAGCGTTTGGCCAAGATGACTATAATGTTGGGAAAAAATACAACTTACCAGTAATATGTTCAGTAGGCGAAGATGGTAAATACACAGAAGGTCCATGGAAAGATATGCGTGTATTTGATGCTGATATCGAAGTAATTAAATACTTAAAAACAAATGATAAATTATTCAAAAAAATTAAAATGGTTCACAATTATCCACATTGCTGGAGATGTGGTACACCACTATTATATTATGCTAAACCAAGTTATTATCTAAAAGTAACAGAATTAAAAGACAAAATAATAGAAGAAAACAACAAAATAAATTGGTATCCAAAATTTGTTGGTGAAAAAAGATTTGGCAACTGGCTAGAAAATATGAATGACTGGGCTATCTCAAGAACAAGATATTGGGGAACACCACTTCCACTGTGGAAATGTGAATGTGGTCATACACACATGATTGGTTCAAGAGAAGAATTAAAAGAACTAGCAATAGAAAAGATAGATACAATTGAATTGCATAGACCATTTGTAGATGAAATTCATATCAAATGTCCAAAATGTGGTAAACAAATGACAAGAACACCAGAAGTAATAGACTGTTGGTTTGATTCAGGATCAATGCCGTTCGCCCAATATCATTATCCATTTGAAAACATAAAACTATTTGAAGAACAATTCCCAGCAGACTTTATAGCTGAAGGAATTGATCAAACAAGAGGCTGGTTCTATGTATTGTTAGTAATATCAACATTTGTAATGGGAAAAGCACCATATAAAAATGTTTTAGTAAATGAATTATTATTAGATGCAAATGGTGTAAAAATGAGTAAATCAAAAGGTAATATAGTTGAACCATTTACAACAATCGAAAAATATGGAGCAGATGCGGTAAGATTCTATATACCATATGCATCACCAACATGGACTCCATTAAAATTCGATTATAAAGGAATAGTTGAAGTAATATCTAAATTCTTCAATACACTAAAAAATACATATAATTTCTTTGCAATCTATGCAGAAGCAGATAAAATAGATCCAAGAGAATTTGAAGTTGAATATAATGATAGAGCAGAAATAGATAAATGGTTGATATCAAAATATGAAAAACTAGTAAAATATGTAACAGAAAGTTATGAAGATTATGACTTAAACAAAGTAACAAGAAGTTTAACTGAATTCGTAAGTGAAGATCTATCAAACTGGTACATAAGAAGAAACAGAAGAAGATTCTGGAGTAGTACACTAGATACAGATAAAAAAGCAGTATACAAAACAACATTTGAAGTATTACTAGGTTTAACAAAATTACTTGCTCCTGTTGCACCATTTACAAGTGAAGAAATATATAGAAATTTAACAAATAGAAAATCAGTTCATTTAGAGGATTTCCCTAAATGTAATGAAGAACTAATAAATGAACATATTGAAGAAAGAATGGATTTAGTAAGAGCATTAGTAAGTTTAGGAAGAGAAGCAAGAGAAAATGCTAAAATCAAAGTAAGACAACCAATAAGTGAAGTATTAATAGATGCATCATATGAAAATTTAATAGGCGATATGGTAAGCTTAATAGAAGAAGAATTAAATGTAAAAGATGTTAAATTCATAAAAGATGCAAGCAATTATATGAACTATACAGTAAAACCTAACTTTAAGGTAGCAGGACCAATATTTGGACCAAATATAAAAGAATTCGCGAATATTCTATCAACAATTGATGTAAATAATATAGAAGGTACAATAGAAATTAATGGTACGGAATATAATTTAACAAAAGATTTAGTAGAAATAAAAGTAGATTCTAAAGAAGGTTTTGATGTATCATCAGAAGATAATAAATATATAATATTAAATACAACATTGACAAAAGATTTAATCAATGAAGGATATGCAAGAGAAATAGTATCCAAAGTTCAACAAATAAGAAAAAATAAAGATTTAGATATAGTAGAAAGAATAAATTTAAACTTTAATGCTGATACAGAAATAGAAGAAGCTATAGAAGAATATAAAGAATACATAATGAATGAAACATTATCATTAGAAATAAATAAAAAAGAGAATTTAAAAGAAAGTTATGATATAAATGGTCATAATGTATATTTAGAAATAGAAACTACAAAATAGTTTCTTTTTTATTTGACTAAAAAAAATTCAAGTGGTAATATACTAGCAAGGAGAAAATATGGAGAAGAAAAATTTACCAATAACATTTTGTGCTGATGTCGCGCAAATATCAAGTTTATACGAAAATTTAAACACAGATTTAAAAAAAGAATATCTAATAAAAAATATTGAAACATTATTAAAAATAATGAAAAATACTATAGGATTTAAAGGAGCATTTGGAACAGGATACCCATTTTATGCCTTAGATGACTTAAAAGGCAAACTTCCAGTAATAAAAGAACAAATAGACTATAATTTTCTATTAGAACAAGCTTCATTAAAAAGTAACAGAAAATATTGGACTTGCGGAGATTGCATGTATGAAAAACAAATGCCTGATTTAAAAGCAATGTGTAAACCATGTCCAAATATGGATGATGAATTAAAACCAAGAAAAATAATTAATAGATTACCAGATATAGATATGTGGATGATATGTGATGATGAAAGCGTCGAGGAAGCAAAAAATAATATACAAAATATGTTGCGCCAAAACAATATAAATGTATCAGATATTGATCCGTTAAAAACAATAAAAAAAATAAAAAGCATTACAATAGATTTATTAAATGATAAAATGCCTACATATTATCTTCCACCAGATATTCATATTATAGAATTGTCCATATTTAAAGAATTATTAAAAAGTGTACCAAATGTGATATTAGAATCAATTCAAAATGATATAATTCCATTTATGCCAATTCATCCACATTCATTAAGAAAAAAATGGCAATACGATGATACAGCATATAACTTTATTTTAGATTATATATATTCATTAACACCATTCGAGTTTGATTCTGATTTAACATATATGCTAAATGTAACAAAAACAAAAATATCTCATATGTGTACATGTAAAGATTTAGAAGAATTATTAGATAAAGTATCATCAGATGCTGTAAAAAGAAGAAATAAAACAAAAAAATTAGAAAGAAATTATAGAAAGAGGGTAAAAAAATGGAAAATATAGATTTGCACATCCATTCAAATTTTTCCGATGGAAAATTAAGTCCCAAAGAAATAATAGATATAGCAATAAAAAATAAAATTCAAACAATATCTATAACAGATCATGATGGAATAGATGCATATACAAGTGAGATAATAAATTATGCCAAAAAAAATAAAAGGAATAGAAATATCAACAACATATAAAAAATGTGGAATTCATGTATTAGGATATAATATAGATATAAATAATAAAAAATTTCAAAAAAAAATAAAAGATTTAAAAAATGCAAGACATATTTATTTAAAAGAAGTATCAAAGAAATTAGAAGAAAATGGTTATGTAATTAATACCCAAAAACTAGATAAAATAGAATCAGTTACAAAAACTCACATAGCACTTGATATTATAGAAAATAATGAAGAAATCCTTTTAAAACAATATGGACACATTCCTGAAAAAGGTGAATTTATTGAAACAATGATGAATGAAGGTTGTAAATGCTATGTTAAAAAAAATACAATCAGTCCAAAAGAAGCATCAGATTTAATAAAATCAGTAGGTGGTAAAGTAGTGCTCGCGCATCCAGTTGCTTACAAATATGAAAACAATATAGAAAGCGAAGAAATATTGGAATTACTAAAAGAAATGAATTGTAATGCAATAGAAGGAAATTATATTTATATTGATAAAAACAATCAAGAAATAAATGAGATAGACTATTGGAATAAATTCGCACAAGAAAACAATTTAATATCAACAATAGGTTCAGATTTTCACTTAGAAGATGGTATTAGACCATTAATAGGATTTAAAAATAAAAATATTAAAGTATCAAATATAGACAAAATATTAGAATACCTAGAACAATAAAAACTTATTGTTTTTATTTAAATATCGTGATATAATACTCAAGGAAATGGGGGAACTATTATGAAGTTTGATGATCAAATAGATAGAAATATATATTTAAGAAATCTAGCACTAGGTAATTTATATGGACCATTAACAGATTATCCAAGTAAAGATAAAGTATGGCTAAAATACTATAGCAAAGAAGCAATAGAAAGCAAATTACCAGAGTGTACAATTTATGATTATTTTTTAGAAAGCACAAAAAATTATGATGATTTAGTCGCATTAAAATATTATGGTAAAAAAATTAAATACAAAGAATTAAAAGAAAAAATAAATGAAACAGCTAAGAAACTTACTAAATTGGGTGTAAAAGAAGGTGAAATAGTAACACTAGCAATGCCAACATGTCCAGAAACAGTATATTTTTTCTATGCCCTAAATAAAATAGGTGCTGTAGCAAATTTTATTCATCCACTTTCAAACCCTAAAGAATTTAAGCATTTAATAAATGAAGTAAATACTAAATTATTAATAGCATTTGATGGTGCACTGAAAAATATAAATCAAATAATTGATGAAACAAATGTTCAAAGAATTATAACATGTTCACCAACATATTCGATGCCATTATTTTTAAAAGAATATTTGAATTTATTAAACAAACCATTTACATCAAAAGATAATAGATATATGGATTATAAGACATTTAGAAGTTTAAATATTTCAGATGTTAATGAATATAAGAGTAAATACACTGCAGATAGATTAGCTGTTATGACACATACAAGTGGTACTACAGGTGTACCTAAAGGAGCTAAACTTACAAATGACAATTTTAATTCCATGGTTCATCAATATAGAGTAAAAGCAACTAATTTCAAGCCAGGAGATACAATGGTTACAGTATTACCTCCACTAGCATCATTCATGTTATGCAATTGTATGAATATGCCACTTTGCTTAGGAGTTACCGTTGATTTAGTAGCAAAATATGAAAAAGAAAATATTGGAAAATATCTAGCACGTAAATACAAAGGTAAAGTACATATGATGGGTATTCCTTCATACTTTGAAGCAATGCTAACAGATAAAAAAATGCAAAAAGCCGATTTATCAAAATTAGGATATATTGTAGTTGGTGGTGGATCATTAGATGAGAATCAGGAGAATTTAATTAATGAATTCTTAAGAAGACATAATGCCAAAATAAAAATAACAAAAGGCTATGGAGAAACAGAAATAACTTCAAGTGCCACATATACATTTGAAGATTCGAATAAAATAGGATCAGTAGGTATTCCACTTCCAAAAACAAGTGTAAAAATAATTGATATTGATGATAATCAAAAAGAACTTCGATATAATGAGGAAGGGGAAATATGTTTCCAAACTCCAACTTTATTTAATGGTTATTACAATAACGATGAAGAAACAAAAAATGTTGTTTTCGAAGATAAAGAAGGTAATAGATGGATAAAATCTGGAGACTTAGGTTATGTAGATAGAGATGGTATTCTATATGTAACCGGAAGAATAAAAAGATTATTTATTGTTGAAGGAAGAGATAAATCATTAACAAAAGCATTTCCATCAAGAATAGAGAAAACAATTCTAGAAAGTAAATACGTTGATAGATGTGTTGTTGTAAGTATGCCACATAAAACAATGATAAATGCAGTTAAAGCATATATTATTTTAAAAGAAAATGTTGTATTCAATGATGAAGTTTTAAACGATATAGAAAAATATTGTGTAAGAGATTTAAGAGAAACACTATTACCTCATGAATATGATATAGTTGAAAAATTTCCT
>CAJKKJ010000058.1 GCA_905200435.1 uncultured Bacillota bacterium
CTAATTAAAGCAATATACCTTTTCATTTTATCCTTCATATATCTCTTTAGCCATTTTTAAAACTGCCCATCCTTTAGACCATCCAACATAAAAAGCTGTATGTGTTATTATGGCAACCATTTCCTCTTTACTAACACCATTTTTTTTAGCATTTTCTAAATGATATACTAATGAACTATCTGTTATACCAGAAGAGATTAGGGCAACTACTATAATAATACATCTAGTCTTCAAATCTATAGAATCATCATTCCAATTTTTTCCAAATAGGATATCATCATTATAATGTGCAAAAGTGGGTGCAAAATTTCCTAAAGAATCACGTCCTGCAGTTTGTTTTATCATATAAATTATCTCTTATTTTATTTAACAAACAATATTTTTTTTACTATTTCTTAATCTTTGAAAATTATCTAAAATACAAAGTAATTATACTACATTCTTTATTGTTTTACCATAATTATATTTTTTTCATTCGAATAATGTATAAGAATTTATTTCGTATAAAGAATATAGTCAAAGTTCTTTTAATATTAACAAAATATAATTATATTTTTTTTTTAAAGATGAAATAGAACAACGTTCTTTAGGGCTGTGAGCGTCATATATGTTTGGCGCAATTGCTATAAAGTCCAAATTAGGAATTTTAGTTCCAAAAAAGCCAGCTTCTAAGCATATATGCATATTAATTATTTTAGGTTTCTTCTCGAAATAATAATTATATATATTTGTACACTTTTTAATAAACGGTGATTCCCCTATATGTTCATATCCTGCTAACTCGTTTTCAGTATACTCTATTTTATATTTATTTATTATTCTATTCAACTCCACTTCTAATTGTTCCTCTATTACTTTTTTATTATATCTTATAGAAAAATATAAATTAATTTTTTTGATATCATTATCTATTTTACCAATATTTAATGAAACAATTGGATTATCATATTTATCCTTATAATAAACCCCACTTGGAATATTATTTATAATATCTATAACTTTTTTTGTAGTATTTTTATTAAAACTTCTATAATCAACATCAGAAACATCTTCTAGACAAACTATTATATTTTCATTATCTTTAATATTCTCTCTTATTTTTTTATTATAGTTTAAAACTTCCTGCTTTATTTTATTAAAATCTTTATTGTTAATATATATTTCACAAGAACATTCTCTTGGAATAACATTTACTTCTTTACCACCATATATATTCTTAAGCGTAATATCATATTTACTAAATACATCTTCCAAAAAGCATATCATTTCTTTAATAGGGTTTCCTCTTCCTTTAGCAATATCTTTTCCAGAGTGCCCACCTCTAAAACCATTCATTACAATTTTTATCAACTTATATTCAGTAACATTTTTTTCTACTATTTCACCATCAATTTCAAAATCAAAAATTTTTGCTCCAGCACATCCAACAAGTAATTCATCTTCACTCATATTATCTAAACATATCATTTTATTTCCTTTTAGTACACTTAAATCTATTTGTTTAGCCCCCATCATAGTAGTTTCTTCCTGAACAGTAAATATTGCTTCGATTCTTGGATGACATATTTCTTTTGAACTTAAGATTGAAAGAATAATAGCTATGCCAATTCCATTGTCAGCACCCAAACTAGTACCTCTAGCTCTTATATAATCATCATCTATATACAAATCTAAACTATCAGTTTCAAAGTTATGATTACTATTCTCATCCTTCTCACATACCATATCCAAGTGGCATTGCAAAATAATACTTTCTTGGCTACTACTTTTATTTGCTTCTTTTATTACAACAACATTGTTGTATACATCTCTAAAATATTGAAGCTTATTTTCTTTAGCAAAATTTTCTATATAATTAGCTATTTTTTTCTCCTTACCTGACATTCTAGGTATTTTACTTATTTCACAAAAATATAGCATAACATCATTTATATCATAATTAAATTTTTCCATAAATTTATCCTCCTTATTTTTTTAAATTAAAACATTTTTTAATAATAAAAATTCTTCATCATTAATTAACTATAGTCTAATACTTTATTTTTTATATTATTAATTAAAAAATAACATAGTAATTAACTTAATAATTATTATAGCACAATTTACTTTTTTTAAAAAAATTTATTAACAATTATTAAAATTGTACACTAGGACTTGAAAAATTTGTCGAAAAATGGTATAACTACTACATACAGAGGTGAATTAAATGAAAAAGAAAAATTTAATTGATGCAGTAGTTATATCAACATTTTTCTTCATAGAAGAGCTTATATTTAAAGCTTTAATAAACAATTTTACATTCGATTATAGTATTCTTAGAATATTTTTATTATCAACTATATTAGGATTTATAATATCCTGTATAGCAAACTTAGCAAACAAAAAGAAAATTAAAATGATTATTATTTTAGTTCCATGCATATTAACAACAATATATGCATTAGCGCAACTTGGATTTATTGCCTATTTTGGTATATACATGAGTACAAATACAGGTGGACAATTAGGAGCTGTTAAATCATATATACTAGACTTTATAAAAAGCTTAAAACCAGTATATTATACAATCTTAATTCCAATTATTCCACTAATAGTATATTATAGCTTAAAAAAGGTAAATCAAGAAAAAAATAAAATAACAAAAAAAGAAATATTTATAAATTTACTAGTACTTGTTACATTATGTTCATCATATTATGCAACAATAAACTTAAAATTTATGCAAAACAAATATCAACCAATATCAAATAAAGAATTATTTAATTATCCATCTAATCCGAGTACAACAGTTAATCAATTTGGTATAAACGGATATTTAATACTAGATGTAAAAAGTTTATTTCAAAAAAAAGTAGAATTAACTTACGAAGTTCCAAGAGAAACTATTACAGTTACAGAAAAACATTTTGATGATACAACATGGAATAAAATTATAGATGAAGAAAAAAATACATTAGATAACAGTTTAAACAATTATTTTATATCAAGAAATCAAACAATAGATAACGATTACACAGGATATTTTAAAGATAAAAACCTAATAATGATTATGTTAGAATCAACTAATGAAATTGCAATAAATGAAGAATATTTTCCAACACTATATAAAATTTATACAGAAGGATGGTCATGGAAAAACAATTATTCGCCAAGAAATACATGTCCAACAGGAAACAATGAATTTAGTGCTCTAACATCATTATATAGCATAAATAATACATGTGTAGCACGTGAGTATAAAAACAATACATATTTTGAAAGTCTATTTAATTTATTTAAAAATAAAGGCTATGATGTTTCATCATACCATAACTATACTGACCAGTATTATGAAAGAACAACATTACATAAAAATTTAGGAAGTACATATTATGGTGCAAAAGATTTAAAAATAGAAACAAGTCCTATATATGGTAAATGGCCATCAGACATTGATTTAATTAAAAATTCATATCCAATTTTTAGTGCAAATCAAAAATATTTTGCATTCTTAACAACAGTATCAAGTCATGCTCCATATAACAGATCATCAGAGTATGGTGATAAATACCTAGATAAATTTGAAGATTTAGATATTCCTCTTGATTTAAAAAGATATCTATCCAAATTAACAGAAGTTGATAAAGCATTAGAAACATTACTACAACAATTAGAAGAAAGTGGTACATTAAAAGATACAGTAATTGTTTTATTTGGTGACCATTATCCATATGCAATAGATACAAAAACAATTGCCAAAATGCTTGATTATGATGTCAATAGCGTCGATATAGATAAAACACCATTTGTAATATGGAATCCAAAAATAACACCAGAAGTACATGAAGAATACACAAGTTATATTAACATATTACCAACAATTGCAAATCTATTTGATCTTGACTATGATGCAAGACTTTATATGGGAGAAGACTTATTAAACACTGATTATCAAAGTATAGTAATATTCCCAAATGGATCATGGAAAAACGAAATAGCATATTACAATGCAAACAATAATAAAATAACTTATTTAAGTGATGTAACATATACAGATGAAGAAATTATTAAAATAAACAAAATAGTAACATCAAGATTACAAATGTCAACAACAACAATAAAGAAAAATTATTTCAGTTATCTAGGACAAAAATATAAAGAAAATGGTATAGATAATCCATTATCGCTTTATATAACAGAAACTCATGAAGAAGAAGTATCATAAAAAAACACCAAAAGGTGTTTTTTTTATAACAAAATTATAACTAATATAAAAATGAAAAAGATAAAAAATTTGAACTTTGATAAATATGTAATAAAAGTACCTAAACCCTTAAACACTTTAACAACAGGACCTACGACTCTATCCTTACTAACTTCTGGATCTTCACTTTCATTGTTATCGCCTTTAGTTAGAATTGTTTTGTCATTTATTTTTATAACACGATGTGCTATATAACTTGTTTCTCTTTTAAACATAACAACATCATTTACTTCATAATTACCATCTACTTTAGCAATAACATAATCACCAATATTTATATTGGGAATCATACTACCTGAAACAATTGTACCACCAACATATCCAAACAAATTAGGCATTGGATTCTTAAGTATTTTCTTTTGATAAACAATTGAACCAAAGCATATAATAAAAATTATCAAAAAAACAATAAGAATTTTTTTTACAATGTCTAATATTCTTTTTCCAACAGTCATATATAATCCTCACTTTCTAAATAATATCATATCAAAAAAAAGTAAGAATATCAATCCTTCTTACTTTCACTTAACGTAATTTTTAATTCTTTTACATCTTTACCACGATAGAATTTAACAGTAATTGTATCGCCTACTTTATATTTATATAATAAATATCTAAAATGTGTTGAATCACCAGTTTCATTTCCATCAATTTGGAAAATAACATCTCCTTCTTTTAAACCAGCTTTAGCAGCTACAGAATTATTTTCAACAGAAGCAACAATAACACCTTTTTCAATAGAACTATCTAAATTAAAATGATAATTTCTTTGATAATAGAATTTATTATTAATATAAGCCTCAGCATCTAAAGTTTGAATGCCTAAATAAGGTCTTGATATAGATTCGCCTTTTTCTAATCTATCAACATATGATAAAGCAATTTCAATAGGAATAGCAAATCCCATACCTTCAATTTTGCTTTCAACAAGTTTCATAGAGTTAATACCAATAACTTTTCCATCAGAAGAACATAATGGACCACCACTATTACCTGGATTGATAGCTGTATCTGTTTGAATAACATCCATCAAATATTCAACATTGTTAATAGTTGCTGAAACAGCTCTATTAGAACCAGATATAATTCCTCTTGTAACACTATTTATATATGTAATTCCTTGTGGAGAACCAACAGCAAATACAGTATCACCTTTATTAATAGAACTACTCTCTCCCATTTGAGCAACCAATAAAACTCCCTCTTTAGCTATTCTTAAAACTGCTAAATCAGTAACTTCATCAAATCCTAGTACTTCAGCATCATAGGTAGCTAAATTATTATTAGTTACTTTAACAGATGTATAATTATCAATAACATGGCAATTAGTCAAAATATAACCATATTTATCATCTGTTTTATAAACAAAACCTGATCCTGAACCACTTCCAGATTTTGTTTTTGTTTCAATGTAAACAGTAGCATCATCAACTAATTCTATAGCTGATTTTAATGTATTCGATTCTGTAACACTAACTGTTTTTTCTGTTTTTTCAATTATTTTTTCTTTTCCAATTGTAGTGTTATCTAGTAATAAAACTGTTCCACCAACCCCTAAAAAGAATGCGATCAATATTCCTACTAAATACAAATTTTTGTTTTTCATAAATCCTCCTATATTTCTAATATATCTGTCCAATTAATTGGAAAACCTATCTTTTTAAGTATTTCTACGATTGACACACTATTTACTTTTCCATTTAAAATATCAAGTTCATAACTAATTTCATGGACCAAATCTCTAAATTCTGCTTCATTCAACATGTATTTCATTATTAAAACAAGCGCAAATAAGTCATTTTTTCCAAAAATATATCCATCTTCATCCATGTCAATGTCAAGTAATTTATGATACTTGGTATCAGGTATTTTTCTACCAGTTCGATGATCAAAGAAAATATCTTCATGAGCACATATATTTCTGAAATTAGCAAGCAATGATAAATAAATAAGCATTGTATCACTACTTATGTCATATACATCAGCAATACTCCTTCTATCCTC
>CAJKKJ010000059.1 GCA_905200435.1 uncultured Bacillota bacterium
TGCACACCGTTAAATTCTTACCCTTAATATTTATAATTCCATTTTTATATTTAATAATAATTGAATTATCATCAAATTCATAAATACACATATAGTTTACAATATTAATGCGATCTTCAAATATATGAATGCAAAACTCATTTTCCATTATATAATCTTTCAAAGTACTATACATAGCATTCACCATTTAACTATATGACAAATAAAAAAAAATATGTTAGGCGCTTTCTACTACTTTAAGTTTGCCATCATATTTCATATCATAGTCATCTAAAAAATTATAAAATGCCACTTCATCCATTATATTTGTTTTTTTAACATCTAATATAATATTCAGAATATTATATGTTTTTACTATATTATATAGTCTTTCTTTTAGTTTACTTATATTTTTTTTATTCAAATTCCCTTCTACTAATATATATAGTGTTTCTCTATTATATATTATATCTACATTAAACATATCATCACCTTTTTTACTATAGCACTTTCTAAATAAAAGTTTAACAAATTCGACAAAACTAGTTATATTTTGTAAGATTTTAAACCATTAGTTATTATAGTATAAATATTTCTTTATTTTATATAGAAGGTGTGCTATAATTTAAAAAGGTGATACATATGAAAATATTAAGTATATTAACAGCAAAACTATTAATTTTTATAGGAAAAATATTAGGTCGTGGTAGTGTCTTACCTGGTTCAATTGCTCTAAAAATAGATAAGAATATTTTATCAAAAATAAAAATGCCCAAAACAGTTATTAGTGTAACAGGTTCAAGTGGAAAAGGATCAACATGTAACTTAATTGTTGATATAGCACGAAAACAAAGAAAATCAGTTGTTTTTAATGATAAAGGTTCAAACTTAGTTACAGGTATATTAACGACATTACTAGCATCATGTAATTTAAAGGGTGAATTAAAACAAGATATACTAGTTACAGAAATTGATGAAAGATATACAAAACTACTTTTTAAATATCTAAAACCAAATTATGTAGTTATAACAAATATAACAAGAGACCAACCACCAAGACACGGAAATTTTGAAATTGTTTATGAAGAAATAAAAAAAGCATTAACAAAGGATATGCACCTTGTATTAAATGCCGATGACCCATACACACAAAAATTTATTTTAAGTTCTCAAAATAAATATACTCTATTTGGAATCGGTACAAATAAATACACATATAATGACGAAAAATTTGAAAATTTAAATATTAAATATTGTCCAAAATGTAATAGTAAATTACTTTATAATTACTATCATTGCGAAACTCTAGGAAATTACTACTGCCCTAATTGCGATTTTAAAAGAAAAAAACCATTAATTGAAGTTACTAAATTAGACTATGAAAAAAGTTTTGTTGTTGTTAATGATGAATATAAATTTAATATACCATTTAATACTTTATTTGAAGTATATAATACTCTTGCAGCATTTACAGTTGCATCGCTTATAAATTTAAATTTAGATGAAGCATGTAATACCATTTCCAAAATGCCTGTCAATTTGAAAATATTCAATAAATATACATATAATGACAGAATTGTTTACGTTCTAAATAACAAAGCCGAAAACGCTACAACCTATAACCAATCACTATTATTCGTAAAAAGAAATACTGAATTAAAAACATTGATTATTGGCTGGAAAGAAATAAGTAGGAGATATAATTTTGATGATTTATCATGGCTATATGATATTGAATTTGAATTATTAAGTAATAATGAAATAGATAAAATAATTTGTATTGGTCCACAAGCCTATGATATTGCAACAAGATTAAAATATGCCAATATTGAAGAAGAAAAAATTGTTGTTATACCATTAATTGATGAAGCAGTCAAATTTATAAAATCTAAAACAAAAGGAAATATATATGGAATACTAAACTTTGATATGGTAGAACCATTTAATACCAACATGAAAGGAGAAAAAAGTGGAAATTAATATACTACATCTATATTACGATTTACTAAATTTATATGGTGAAAATGGTAATATAAAAGCCTTAAAAAAACACCTTGAAGAACAAAATGTAAAAGTAAATATAGAATTTTTAACACTAAATGATAAAATAGATTTTAAAAAATATGATTTTGTATATATTGGAGCAGGAACTGAAAAAAATTTAAATTTAGCTTTAAAAGATTTAATAAAATATAAAAAAAGTATTAAAGAATACATTGAGAGCAACAAATTTTTCCTAGCAACAGGTAATTCTATTGTTTTATTCGGCAAAAATTTAAAAGAAGAAAATATTACTCATAAATGTTTAAATATATTTGATTACGAATCAGCAGAAGAAGATTTTAGAATGGTAGATCAAGCTGTATTCAATATGCCACTCATTAAAACAAAAATAATAGGTTTTCAAAATCAAAGTTATACTACCAAAAATATAAAAAATCCTCTTTTTGAAGTAATTAGAGGCATTGGTAGCTATCCAAATTCTGAATATGAAGGAGTACATTATAAAAACTTCTATGGAACATATTTAATTGGTCCCCTACTTGTTAGAAATCCTAGCTTTTTATCCTATATTGTAAAAGAATTAATAAAATCTAAAGATGAAAATTTCAAATTTAATAAAATGAATTTATATTTTGAAAATAAAGCTTATAATACTTTTTTAGACTATTTAAGAAGTTTAGAAGACAAGTAATTGTCTTCTATTTCTATATTATTATACAACATTTGCCTATCAGTTAAAGTTTCACTTAGATAGTCACTAAAAATATAATCTCTATTATATCTATTTTCTAAAACATAACAATTACTTTCTATATCAAAAATATAAGTAGTTGTTTTTTGTTTTAAAGTTAATTTTATTTTATAAGGATTTCTATTTTTTTTAATTAACTTAAGTAAAGCATAAAAACTAATTTTTTTCTTAAAACATACAATCATAATTATATTCCTCTTAAGTATTATATCACACATTGTTCGTATTTTGTTCGAATTTTTGAATAATATTATTTTTAATGTAAAAATTATTGTAGGTGATTACAATGAATAATAGATTAGAAGACTTAAGAGAATTAAGTGATTTTAGTAAAAAAGAATTCGCGAAAATTTTAGGTGTAAGTGATTCAATATATGCAAGATGGGAAAATGGTAAAGACTTTATACCTACTAAAAGACTTTACCAAATAGCATCCTTCTATAATGTTAATATAGATTATATCTTAGGTTTAACAAATAAAAAAATAGAAATAATTACAAAAGAGCAAATTGATATAAACATTGTTGCCAAAAGAACTTTTGAAATAAGAAAAGATATGAATGAATCATTAAGAGAATTCGCGAAAAGACTCAATACATCAGGTTCTACATGGCATGCCTATGAGAAAGGAAAAGTTTTAATATTAGGAGCATTTTTAATAGAAGTCTGTAAAAATTATAATTACTCAGCTGATTGGATACTAGGAAGAACTAATGATAAATTTATTCATTAGTTTTTATTACCTTTTATAATAAAAAACATGAAAAATGTGATATATAGTCATGTAAATAGTCGGAAAAATGTGTAAATTAGCACTCGAAATAGCTGGAATTTTGTGATGATATAATTTTAAAAAAAATTTATGATTTATCTGATTACATGAAAAATTGCAATTTTTAATAGAAAAATCAACATAATATCAAAAAAAGAGCCTTAAGCTCTTGAAACATATTTTCCATCTTTAGTTGAAATTAATATTGTTTCCCCTTCTTCAATAAATAGAGGAACTCTTACAGTATGACCAGTTTCTAATACTGCATCCTTTTGGGCATTATTTGTAGTATTTCCCTTTACAGCAGGTTCAGTTGAAACTATCTTCATAGCAATCTTATCAGGTAAAATTAAACCTAATAACTCACCTTCATAAAATGTTAAATCAACTTCTAAACCTTCTTTTAAATAAATAGCATCATCACCGATTTGATCACTTGATAGTTCTATTTGTTCAAAAGTTTGCATGTTCATAAAATTATACTTATTGCCATCATTATATAAGAATTGCATTGGGTGTTTTTCAATCATGGCTTTTTCTAATTTAATACTACTATTAAATGTTTTTTCAACAATTGCGCCAGTTCTTAAATTTCTTAATTTCGTTTTCATGAAAGCAGCACCTTTACCAGGTTTTACATGTAAAAATTCAATTACTGAATATATGTCGCCTTCAAATAAAACTGTCATTCCAACTTTAATATCATTTACGTTTATCATAAGTCAACTCCCCTACTATTTGCTTTCTTTATGTAATGTGTTTGTTCTACATTTGTTACAGAATTTTTTTAATTCTAAACGATCAGTAGTATTTTTTTTGTTTTTAGAAACACGATAGTTTTCTGATTTACAAACACTACATTTAAGAGTAACTAATTCTCTAGCTTCACCTTTTTTAGCCATAATTTTCCCTCCCTTTAAAAGCGTCTACCATATTATAGCATTATTAAATGAAAATTTCAAATAAAAATGCACAAAACATAAGAATTATAATAAATTTTTTTAGAAAATGCAATATATTATTGAAAATTAGTTTCATTTTCTATATATTTATATACTTCATCTATTGTTTTATCAAAATTATCATAATTCACATTAAACCATTTTATATTCATTTGATGGTTAAACCAAGTATATTGTCTTTTAGCATAATTTCTTGATTTTTGTTTAATTTTTTCAATACATTCATCCAAACTCATTTTATTTTCAAAATATAAAAATAATTCTTTATATCCAATTGGTGTCATAACAGCTTTTGTTCGAATATTTGATTTATACACCTTATATGCTTCTTCAAGTAAACCATTTTCAATCATTTTATCTACTCGCTTATTTATTTTATCATACAAAACAATTCGATCAGCACTTAATCCAATAAAAATTGTATCATATAATATTTTATCACTTTTCTCTTTTGAACTAAGTTTCTTACAATTTGATAAATAATAATTCAAAGCTCTTATAATCCTTTTTCTATTATTAGGATGAATATCACTTTCTGGATCAACTTTCATTAATTTATCATATAATACTTTAGTATCAACATTTTCGAAATTTTCATTTTTACTTTCTTCTTCAAACTTATAATCATACAAAGCAGCTTTAATATATAATCCCGTTCCACCTACTAAAATAGGTGTTTTATTTTTTTTTAAAATTTCATTTATTTTTTCTCTTGCATCTCTTTGATAATCATACACTGTATAATTATCAGTTATATCCTTTATATCAATTAAATAATGAACAATGCCATCCATTTCTTCATTTGTCACCTTAGCAGTTGCAATATCAAGTGTTTTAAATATTTGTGTACTATCGCAATTAATAATTTCGCCATTTATTCTTTTAGCAAGTTCAACACTTAATTTTGTTTTACCAGTAGCTGTAGGTCCTGTAATTACTATTACCATATTCACCTTATAAACATAGCATCGCCAAATGAAAAGAAACGATATTTTTCTTGAACAGCAACATTATATGCATTTAATATAATATCTTTAGATGCAAAAGCACTAACTAACATAACAAGAGTAGATTTTGGTAAATGAAAATTTGTTATCAAACCATCAATAGCTTTAAATTTAAAACCAGGATAAATAAAAATTTTTGTCCATCCACTACATTCTTTAAATTCGCCATATAAATCCATAACAGTTTCTAAAGTTCTAGTACTTGTAGTGCCAACACTTATTATTCTTCTATTTTCACATTTAGCTTTATTTAATATATTTGCAGTTTCTTTAGACATTTGATAAAATTCACTATGCATTTCATGTTTAGTAACATCTTCAACATTAACAGGTCTAAATGTTCCAAGACCAACATGTAAAGTTACATTTGTAATAATAATTCCTTTGTTTTTAATTTTTTCCATTAATTCTTTAGTAAAATGTAATCCAGCAGTTGGAGCAGCAGCACTTCCTATTTCTCTTGCATAAACAGTTTGATATCTATCTTTATCTTTTAATTTTTCATGAATATATGGAGGAAGTGGCATTTCACCTAATTTATCAAGTGTTTCATAAAATATACCATCATAACTAAATTCAATATGTCTTATTCCTTCATCAAATACACCGGTACATTTTCCCTTTAATATACCACCAAAATCTATTACAGTTCCTTCTTTAACTCTCTTAGCTGGTTTTACTAAACATTCCCATGTATCATTTGAAATATTTT
>CAJKKJ010000060.1 GCA_905200435.1 uncultured Bacillota bacterium
TAATGTTGGTAAATCTTATGAAACAGAAAAAGGCGTTGGAAAAGTAATTAGTGTTGATGTTCTTTCTAGAACCATAAAGGTAGAAGTTGGTTCTAGTATAATTGAGGTAAAACTTGATGAAAACAATTAATAATGTTTTAGGATTTGATGACGTTAAAATAGTACAAGATACTGATGGCTTTAAATTTTCACTTGATTCTGTTTTGCTTGCTAACTTTGTTACATTAAATAGAAGTATTAAAAATGTTATGGATATAGGATGTGGAAATGGTATAATTTCTATTCTTTTGTCTATGCGAACAAAAGCAAAAATTACGGGTGTTGAAATACAAAAGGAGAGTTATTTAAATTCTTTGGAAAGTATTAATATTAATAAATTAAATGATCAAATAACTGTATATAACGAAGATATAAAAGAATTCTATAAGTTTTTAGAAAGTGATTCTTTTGATGTTGTTGTATGTAACCCACCATATTTTACAGGGAATAATACAAGTAAGAATTTGTCAAAAAAAATCGCGCGTCATTCTTTTTGTTTAGATTATAAAGATGTTACAATGATTTCTAGAAAAATACTTAAAAATAATGGGGTACTTGCTATTGTTCATCGTCCAGAAAATTTAATGGAAATATTGTTTTATATGAGGCAAAATAATATAGAACCTAAAAAGATAAGATTTGTTTATCCTTACGAAGGCAAAAATGCAAATATTTTATTGGTTGAAGGAATGAAAAATGGTAAACCAGGTTTAAAAGTTATGGATCCTTTATATGTGTATGAAAATGGTAAATATACAAAAGAAATAGAAAGTTATTTTAGTTAGGAGGAGTATATGCCTACTTTATATTTAATTCCTGTTCCTATTGGAAATATGGATGATATTACTTTAAGAGCACTTGATACTTTAAAAAGTGTTGATGTTTTATTTTGTGAAGATACTAGAGAAACTGGTATACTTCTTTCTTATTATAAAATTTCAAAAAAGTTAATTTCTAATAATGAACAAAATGAGCGCAAGAATATAGATAAAGTACTTGAATATCTTGAAAATGGTCAAAATGTTGGTATTGTAAGTGACCAGGGGTGTCCTATTATTAGTGATCCTGGTTATGTTGTTGTCAGAGAAGTAAGCAATAGGGGATTTAATGTAGTTGCACTTCCTGGCGCTAATGCTTTACTTCCCGCTTTAATGGCTTCAGGTATTGCACCACTTCCTTTCTCTTTTTATGGCTTTTTAAATGCTAAACAAAGTAAGAGGATAAAAGAACTTGAAAATTTGAAAAAAATTAAGCATACTATGATTTTTTATGAGGCACCACATCGTTTAATTGAAGTTCTTGAAGATATTAAAAATGTATTTGGGGATAGGTATATTTCTATTTCCCGAGAAATATCTAAAAAATATGAGGAAGTTTATAGAGGAAATATTAGTGAATTAATAAATAAAATTGTCTTAAAAGGACAGTTTGTTATAGTTGTTACTGGTTGTACTTCTGAAAGTATTGATTTAAATTATAATGATGAAATTAAGGAATTAGTTGATAACGGAATGAAACCTAATGATGCAATTAAAATGATTGCCAAAAAATATAATTTAAAAAAAGATGATGTTTATAAAGATTTTCATGGAATAGGTGATAGTAAATGAAATTGATTGTTGGACTTGGTAATCCTGGTGATGAATATAAAAATACAAGACATAATGTTGGATTTATGGTTCTTGATAGTTGGATGAATTATCATAACTATAAATTTGATAAAACTAAATTTAATGGTGAATACTCTATAATTAAATATAATAATGAAGATGTTATTATTTTAAAACCATTAAGTTTTATGAATCTATCGGGAACAGTTGTTTTATCATTTGTTAATTATTTTAAGATTGACATTGATGATATACTTGTCATTTATGATGATAAAGATATTGAATTAGGTAGTGTAAAACTTAAAAAAAATGGTTCTTGTGGAGGACATAATGGTATTAGAAATATTATAGATAATTTAAAAACCGATAAATTTAAAAGACTAAAGGTTGGATTATCTATCAGTACAACCTTATCTGTTTTTCTTGAATTATCGAAAAATAATACTGATATGGTTTCTTTTGTGCTTGGTAAGTTTTCAAATGTCGAAAAATGTAAATTGGATAACGTTTTAAAAGAAACAAATAATATATTAGATGATTATTTTACCTTAACTTTTGATAATTTAATGAATAAATACAATAAAAAAGGATGATTATATGTTAAAACTTTTTGATATAAAGAAGTTTCCTAGTAAAGTAACTGGACTTAATGAAGAATTAAAAACCGAATATATAATAGAATTATATAAAAAATTCGGTTCTGTTTTAGTTGTTACTGATACTTTATATGAAGCAAATAATTTTTTTCAATCAATTTCAAAACATGAGGAATGTTTATTTTTTCCGATGGATGATTTTTTAACTAGTGAAGCTATTGCTGTGAGTCCAGAACTTAAAGTAACACGTTTGGAGACTATGAATGAGCTTGTTAAAAATAATAATCGTATAGTTGTAACTAATATGATGGGGTACTTAAGATATTTGCCCACTCCTGATTTATATAAAAAATCTGATTTAAAAATTAAACTTGGGGATACTATAGATATTCACAAACTTGTTAATAAACTTTATGATTTGGGTTATACAAGAGAAAGTGTTGTTAATAAAACTGGTGAAATTGCTGTTAGAGGTTTTGTTGTTGATATTTTCCCAATCAATTATAAGAAACCTATTAGAATTGAATTCTGGGGTGATACTGTTGATTCTATTAGGTATTTTAATATCGATTCCCAAATGTCTCTTGATAACATTAAAGAAATAAATGTTTTTTCTTATACTGAGTTTTTATCTACTAAATCTGCACCTTTTGAATATAGATTACAGAAAAACTTAAAAGATTATACAGACGTTGTAGGAATTGTTGATTATTTAAAAAATAAAAATGTTGTCTTTGATGATTATGAAAGATTTAATGATTCATACCTTAATTTAGTTAATGAAATGATGGAATATAGCATTTCAAATGATATTTCGGCTTCTTTTAAATATATGAATGATATTAAAGATTTTAAGTTAGATAATATTTTAGATATAAATTCTTTATCTGGTGAAAAATATATTTCTTCTAATGTCGCGTCTTTTAATGGTATTGATGATATAAATAAAAGATTAAATGAATATGTTAAGAAAAATTATATTATCATTGTATACATCAATAATATAAATAAAATCAATAAATTAATTAATGATTTAGAAAATGAAAATGCTTTAATAACTGATGAAAATAATTTATTAAGTGGTAGAATTAATTTTGTCATTGGTGACATAAAAAATGGTTTTATTTATAAAAACTATGTTGTTATTTCCGAAACTGAAATATTTAATTCTAAAGATAATTACCAATATAAAACTAATTTTAAAATGGGTTCAAAGATAAGAGATATTAATAAGTTAAATGTTGGTGATTATGTTGTTCATTCTTCTTATGGAATTGGAACATATATGGGCATTAAAACAATAGTCAAAAATGGTATTAAAAAAGACTATTTACAAATTAATTATCAAGATGATGATAAACTATATGTCCCAGCTTCTAAAATGGAATTTATTACTAAATATTCGTCTGGTGATGGTGTAAAACCTAAAATCAATAAGTTAGGATCTAATGAATGGAATAAAGCAAAGGCAAAGGCGCGTAAACATATTGAAGAAATGACTAAAGAGCTTTTAGAATTGTATGCTAAAAGAGAAAAAGCTGTTGGTTTTCAATTCTTAGATAATAAAGAATTGCAAGATGAATTTGATAATGATTTTGCTTATACAGAAACTAGTGATCAAATCAAAGTTGAAGAAGAAATTTCGAAAGACATGGAATCCGTACATCCAATGGATCGCCTTTTATGTGGTGATGTTGGTTATGGAAAAACAGAAGTTGCTTTTAGGGCTATGTTTAAAGCAGTTTGTTCATCTAAACAAGTTGCTTTACTTTGTCCAACAACTATTTTATCAAGTCAACATTATAAAAATGCTGTTGAAAGGTTTAAAGATTTTGATGTTCGAATTTGTTTAATTAATAGGTTTGTTTCTAAAAGAATTATGGATGCAAATATTGAAAAAATACGAAGAGGTGAAATTGATATTGTTATTGGTACACATCGTATTTTATCAAATGATATAGTTTTTAAAGATTTGGGCTTACTTGTTATTGATGAAGAACAAAGATTTGGTGTTAGACATAAAGAAAAAATTAAAGCTTATAAAAACAATATTGATGTTTTAACTTTATCAGCAACGCCAATACCACGTACATTACAAATGTCAATGACTGGTTTAAGGAGTTTATCATTGATTGAAACACCACCTGTTAATAGATACCCTGTGCAAACTTATGTTTTAAAAGAAAATAAAACAATTATAAAGGATGCTATCTATAAAGAATTATCAAGGGGTGGCCAAATATTTATTCTATATAATTATGTCGAAACTATTGAAGAAAAAATGCTTGAAATAAAAAAATTAATCCCAGAATTAAAAATTGTGCATGCTCATGGTCGAATGTCAAAAGTTGAACTTGAAGATGTCATGCAAAAATTTATTAATAAAGAGTATGATTGTTTAATATGTACAACTATAATAGAAACAGGAATCGATATACCTAATGTTAATACTTTAATAATAATGGACGCTGATAGGTTCGGACTATCACAGTTATATCAAATAAGGGGACGTGTTGGTCGTAGTAATAAAGTTGCATATTGTTATTTGATGTATAAACCAGAAAAGAATTTAAATGAAACAGCTGTTAAGAGACTTAAAGCTATTAAAGAGTTTACTGAACTTGGAAGTGGTTTTTCAATCGCAATGCGTGATTTATCATTAAGAGGTGCTGGATCTATACTCGGTAGTGAACAGGCTGGATTTGTAGATGATATTGGTATTGAATTATTTATGAAAATGTTAAATGAAGAAATAGACCGTCTAAATGGTAAAGAAAAAGTAGAAGTTAAAGAAATGCCACTTCTTGATGCTCCAAGTAGTGTTGGTGATGATTTAGCAATAGAATCTGACATGAAGTTATTAATTCATAAAAAAATTAATTCTATTGATTCTTTAGAAAGTCTAGAAAAAGTAAAACAAGAATTAACTGATAGATTTGGTAAATTAGATGATGATGTAATAATTTATATGTATAGTGAATGGTTTGAAAAACTTGCCAATAATATAGTAGATAAAATCAAAGTTAATAGAAATAGTGTTGATGTTATATTTAATAAAGATATTACTAATAAAATTGATGGTAGAGAATTATTCATGGAAGTAAATAAATTATCAAGAATGTTTAGATTTAGTATGAAAGATAATTCTTTGGTAATTACACTTGATACTATTAAGTTAGATAAACATTATATCTATTATTTAATTGATTTAGTAAAACTTGTTAAAAAGAGTATAAAATAAAATAAATGTTTCACAATATATTTAGAAAGTGAGGCATTTAATGAAATCTACTGGTGTAATTAGAAGAATTGATGAACTTGGTAGAATAGTTTTACCAAAAGAAATAAGAAAAAATTTAAAAATTAAAGCAGGCGATAGTTTAGAAATATTTATGAATGATAGAGATATTGTTTTAAGTAAATATAATGTTTTTGATGATAAAAAAGATTTATTCGATATGCTTGCTAATTCGGTTTTAGGATATACAAAAAAGAGTTTTATTATTACAGATACTAGTAGAATAGTTGCAGGAAATAAATACTTGATTGATAAAGAAATAAGTGATGACTTAGATACTTTGATGTTTTCTAGAACAAGTAAAATAGGAAACAAGGAAATTTCTATTTGCCCAAATGTTTTATCTAGTCATTATTGTTATTCATCGATTGTAAGTAATAGTGATGTTTGTGGTATTGTTGTTATTTTTGATGATGATATTACAAATAGTGATTTTGAACTTTGTAAATTTGTTTCAAAGTTTATAGCAAAATATTTAGAGGAGTGATGTTATGAGATGTTTTGAAAAGGTAAGTTTAGATGAGTTTAAAAAATATTATGATGAGTCTTTATATGATTTTAATTTACCTTCTAGGAGTACAAAAAGAAGTGCTGGGTATGATTTTTTCGCACCTTCTGATTTTATTATTAAAAAGGGAG
>CAJKKJ010000061.1 GCA_905200435.1 uncultured Bacillota bacterium
TAATACACTTGGTTCTTTAGCAGAAAAAACAGAATTAGAAATGATGAAAATTCGTAATTTAGGTAAAAAATCTTTAAAAGAAGTTATTGATAAAATTAAAGATATGGGACTTAAATTCCGCGAAGAAGACTAACAAGGAGGAATAAAATGTATAGAAAATTAGGTCGTACAAACAAGCATAGAAGAAGTATGCTTGCTAACTTAACTAAAGATCTTATCATGAATGAAAGAATTGAAACAACTGAAACTAGAGCTAAGGAAGTTCGTAAGTTTGTTGATAAAATGATTACATATGGTAAAAATGGTTCTTTAGTATCTAGAAGAAAAGCATTAGCTTTCTTACATAACGATAATGAAGCAGTTAAAAAAGTATTCGATGTACTAGCTCCTCGTTATGCAGAGAGAAATGGTGGATACACAAGAATATTAAAATTAGATAATCGTCAAGGTGATGATGCTTTAATGGTTATATTAGAGTTAGTAGAAGGCAAATAAGCCTTCTTTTTTGTTAAATTTTTTTTTAATTCTAGTAATGCAATATAAATTATGATATACTTATTATAAGATAGGTGATGTTTGTGGATGATAAAAGTTTTGTAAATTTAATAAGTGATGATGTATTAAATGAAATAAAAATAGATCCTAGATTAAGGGAAACTTTTAAAAGAGTAATAAAAAAAATGCAAGCATATTTTAATGCTAATGGTTATACTTCTCAAAGAGATTATAAGACTTTTTTTGAAGAAAATTTAATTGGTAAGAACTTTAAAATATATGTAAGTGATGAACCTTCTAAAATAGGTGCTTTGGGGTTTTATCATAAAGCTAAACAATGCATATGTATTGATGAGGGACTTCTTGAAAGTGCTCATCTAGAGTCTACACTATGTCATGAATTTACTCATTTTCTTGTAATGAATGACAAAAGTGTTCCTTCTGGTTTTATTAATGAGGCTCAAACAGAGATGTTTACAAGACAAATATATCCAACTAGTTGTTCTTATGAACCACAAGTAAGAATGATGGAATTTGCAAATATTTTAACGAATAAGGCTAATAATTTTTCTTTGTTTTTGCAAGGTGGGATAGATTCAAGGCATACAAGTTCAATGTGGAATAATTTTTATAATTATGTTAGTTTATATCAAAAAAAATTTGCAAATACTCCTTACAAAATTGGTGAAGCTGTAAAAGATGAGGATTATATATCTGCTCAAAGATGTATTATTATGAATAACATACATTCGTATTTAATAAAATCTTTTGATGACTATGAAGAAATTTTGGAAAAATTAAGTTATGCTCCTATTAAAGATGAAGAATGGATGAATAATTTTATTACGGAAATTGAAAAAAACATTATAAATAATATAAGAGACAAAAAAATAAGGGAAATTACTTTATCTAAGTTTAAAGAATATCGTGATATAAAAAATAAATTAAGTAAATATACCGATGAAAATAATTTTATCATTGATTTTGATGGATCAAAATATATTGTTAATCGTTTTGGTGAAGTGCGAAATCGGTTTACAAATACTTTAGTTCATAAATCTTATACAGGATTTTTTAGTTTTGGTGATACAAAGAGTATAAATATTAAAAAGACATTAGATAAACGTGATGGACTGTTAAAACAAGCAAAAGAACTTAAATCTTTTTTAAAAGGATTTTCATATTGTGATGAAATGGCTTTAACAAGTATATCTGATAAGGAAAACTTAATTAGACTTGAAAAATTTGAACTTCCAATTATCGATTTTTCAAAAACTAAACCTATTTATGTATATGTTGCAGTTTATCCTGATAGGGTAGAAGTATTAAACAATGTAACTATGTTGGAGAAAAAACAAAATGTTAATATGTGCAAATATATAGGTTATGTAGATGGTGCTATTTGTGGTAAACCAATGGGAAACATTGATGGAACTATATTCGCGAATGTTTCAGTAAAAAGATTTAATTTTTTATCAAAAGCTAAATATAGGGAAGAATTAGAACCAACGTTATCAAAAGAAATGATTGATAAAATAATTGATGATTATAGAAAAAATGATGAATACGATGTAGAAAATGAATCAAATATTTCTGAAGAAGCCCTTTATTATTATTTTGAAAAAAAATACAAAGAGTTAAGTACTGAAGAAAGAAAAAAGTATGAAGAAAAAGCAAAAGAAAAAATGGAGAAATTTGTTGTAAGCATTAAAGATGGAAATATTGATGTTTCATTAATGTATGGCGATAAGCTTGCATGTGTTGGTACAAAACAAGTATTAATTGATAAAAAAGACAATGGTTTATATAACGAATACATAGATGCCTTAAGTAATAAAAATAGTAATACACAAAAAATTAGTACTAGTGATGAAGAAAAGCAAAACATAATGCCTGAATCATTAAAGGAAAGATATGATGCTTTAGATGTAGAAATAAAAAATTTATTTAGACAAAATAAAGAAAAACCTGTTCCAAATTATTTAAAAAAATTAAAAAAACTAATTGATGAACAAGATGAAATAAAAATTGAAATGGATTTAAAAGATATAAAAAGCGATAAGAAAAAAGGAACTGAAGAAGATATAAATATAGCTTATGATATAGATTCAATTAGACAAATAGAAAAAATGAGACAAGCCGAACAAGTTGAATATGAAAATGTTGAAGGATATGGAAGAATGTTATAGTTTATAAAGATGAATAATCGTATAGAAATAGTAAAATTAAACATATACGAACAAAAAAAGTCAAATTTTGTCAAAACAATATCAATAAAAAGTAAAATGTGATATAATTTTCTAGGATGGTGATTATATGTTAGCTTTAATAACTGGTGCAAGCTCAGGAATAGGTGCGGATATGGCAAGAATATTGAGCGATAAAGGTTATGACTTAATATTAGTTGCGCGCAACAAAAGAAAAATGGAAGTTTTATCAAAAGAATTAAAAACAAACGTTGAAATAATACCAATGGATATATCAAGTACATATAATTGTACAGAATTATATAATTTAGTTAAGAAAAAGAACATTGATGTTTTAATAAACAATGCTGGATTTGGACTATTTGGCGAATTTACTAATACAAAACTAGATAAAGAATTGGATATGATAGAATTAAATGTAAAGACAGTGCATACTTTAACTAAATTGTTTTTGAAAGATTTCGTAAAAAAAGATAAAGGATATATATTAAATGTTGCATCATCAGCTGCATTTATGCCAGGACCTTTAATGGCAACGTATTATGCAACAAAAGCTTATGTTTTACATTTAACAGAATCCGTAAATGAAGAATTAAGAAGAAAAAAAAGTAATGTGTATATAGGTGCTTTATGTCCAGGACCAGTAAATACCAATTTTAATAAAGTAGCTGGTGTGTCATTTAATTTGGATTCTTTGGAAAGCTATGATGTTGCAAAATATGCGATTAATAACATGTTTAAGAAAAAGGTTGTAATTATTCCTGGTATTAAAATTAAACTGGGTGTATTTACATTAAGATTACTTCCAAGAAGTTTTGTAAGAAAAATTGCATATAAAATACAAAAAAATAAAGAAAATTGAAAATACATATTGAAAAAAATTAGAAAATTTGTTATACTAATTACAGATTAGAATAAGAGGGAGAATGATTTATGGAAAGAATAACTATAAACGAAAATGGTAATACAAAAGAAGTAAGTATAGTAAGATATATTAAAAACAATGAAAACAAGTATTTAATATATACAATGGGTGAAATAGAAGGAGAATTACAGAGAATTTATATTGCTAAAGTTCTTGATCAAAATGGATTAGAAGGTATTAAAGTTCCTGATGAAGAATGGGATACTGTAAAAAAATTAATTCAAGAAATTGTTAAAGAAAATCGCGCTAATATGCCTGTACAAGTTCCAGATTTAGATGAAAAGACTCTAAATAATATTAGAATTGAAGACAAGAGAATAATTAAATTAAAAGCTGATAATATCCCAACACTAGAAGCTAATAAAAATTATGTAGTAGAAAGTGCTAAACCAATTGAAGTAGAAGCTCCTGTAATACCAGAAATTAATGTTAATCCAGTAATAGATATAGATGTACCAAAAGTTGAAGAACCTACATTTGCTGAGCCAGCACCTGTAGAACCAGTTGTTCAAGCTGTAACAGATATTCCTGCTGAACCAGAGATTCCAGCAACTGTTGAGCCGGCTCAAGAGCCTACTATTACTGTAGAACCAGTTGCTTTACCGACAGAAAATTTAGTATCTGAAAATGTAGCTCCAGTAGAAAATACTACTGAAAGTGCATTTGATTTTAAAGAAGCTTATGAGAATGAATGTAAAAAAACTGAAGAATTAACAAGAGAAGTTGATAAAATCAAAGAAAAATTAAATAGAATCTGTGAAATTTTAAAAGAACAATAAAAATGTTCTTTTTTAATGCTATTTATACATAAAATATTAATGAGGTGGACTATGAAAAATGCAATTATTTATTACTATAATTTGAAAACTAATGAAGTTCACCAAAATGCTAATTATTATTGGTTTAAAGTTTCTGAAAAAACGTATTATTTATATAAAACAGAAAATAATAATATAGATGAATTATTGGAAATAGTTAATATTTTGCTTAAAAACAATATTAGAATTCATATGCCTATTTATAATCAACAGAAGTCTTTATTAACTAATATTAACGGAATAAATTATATATTATTTGAAATTATTGTAAATTCTAAAGAACCTATTATACTAAATGATATATACGAAATAAACAAAATTGTAATTGATTCTAAAGAGCGTAAAAAAACATCATGGTATGATTTATGGAGTGAAAAAATTGATTATTTAGAATTACAAATATCAGAGTTTGGAAAAGAATATCCATTATTACGAAAGAGTTTTCCTTATTTTTGTGGATTAGCTGAAACAGCAATTCAACTTCTTGATATAATAGATGTCAAAGAGTATAGAATTAATCACAGATATATAAAAAAAGATGAACATCTAGAGGAATTTTTAAATCCACTAAATATGACTATTGATCTAAAAACAAGAGATTTATCAGAATATTTAAAAACGAATTATAATCATTTAACAAGTATTGATGATATAAATTATATAATAAAAAAATTTAATTTAAATAATGAAGAAATAAAACTTTTATTCGCGCGTACTTTTTTTCCAAATTATTATTTTAATATGTTTGAAGAGATAATTGCTGGTGATAAAGAAGAAAAATATATTAATAAATATATAGAAAATGCGAATGGTATAGAATATTTATTAAAAATATTATATTCTTATATAAAAAAAATAGTTGAAATTCCAACTATTGATTATCTAGAATACTAACAATATCTTTTACTTCTGGTACTTCTTCTTTTATGGCCATTAGCAATCCATCTTTTAAAGTTAAATCTTGCATTTCACATTCTGCACATGCTCCTTGCATTTTTACATAGACAATATTATTTTCGTATTTTGCAAATTCTATATTGCCTCCTTCATTCATGATGAAAGGGCGCAAATAGTCAATTACTTCTTTTATTTTTTCTATTGTATCCATTTTCTCACCAATTCCATTATATAATATTTATAAATAGTAAGTAAAGACTTTTTATTTTTACAAATATGTGATATAATCATGTAGGAGTGGTTTTAGTGGCAGATTATAAGAAAGGAAAAGTCGTTAAAGCAACTGTTACCGGAATAGAAAGCTATGGAGTGTTTGTTTCCTTAGATGAATATTATAGTGGCCTTATACATATATCAGAAATATCACATGATTTTGTCCACAATATTCATGACTTTGTAAAAATCGGTGAAGAAATAAATGTTGAAATTTTAGAAGTAGATGAAGAATTATCCCAACTAAAACTAAGTATTAAAAATATTAATTATCGTGATTTCAAACAAAAACCAAAAAGGAAAATAAAGCCTACACCATTAGGTTTTAATACCCTAGAATACAAACTTCCTATCTGGATTGAACAAAAGTTGCAAAAAAATAGACAAGATAGCAAATAAACACTTGACAAGTAGACTATAATTTGGTATATTAATACATGTCAAGTTTATTGGGCGATTAGCTCAGTTGGTTAGAGCACCTGCCTTACAAGCAGGGGGTCATAGG
>CAJKKJ010000062.1 GCA_905200435.1 uncultured Bacillota bacterium
TATCGTGGATTTTATCAGTAGCATTTGCTTATATAACCAATAAAATATTTGTTTTTGAAAGTAAAGCCAAAAATAAAGAAGCTGTTAAAGAAGCAATAAAATTTGTAAGTTCAAGAGTATTAACATATTTAATAGATTTAGCTTTAATGTTTATCTTTGTTAAATTAATAAAATTTAATAATGATATAGCAAAATTAATTGTTCAATTTGTTGTACTTGTACTTAACTATATACTAAGTAAATTATTGGTATTCAAAAAGGAGTTATAGAAGTATAACTTCTTTTAAACTTTTTGTTAATATATATTGTAAAATTTTAAAGCATTTTGTATTATTCATTGACTTATACTCTAAAAAATATTAAAATGGTTATGGAGGTAAAACTCTAAATGGAGGTTTTTATGGATAATATACTACTTTCCATTTTACTAGTCATTTTAGGACTTATATTTGGTATTATTAGTGTTTTAATTATTAATCATATAAGAAAAAATAATACTTCTAAGAGCATTACAGAAATGCTTGATAAAGCTCAAAAAGATGCTGAAAAAATCAAAAAGGATTATCTTTTAGAAGGTAAAGATGAAATACGTCTATTGAAAGAAGAAGCAGAAAAAGAAATAAAAGAGAAAAAAAATGAAATTAAAGCATCTGAAGATAGGCTTATTGTGCGTGAAAATAATATGGATCGCCGTGATCAAAGCTTACAAAGTAGAGAAAATTTATTAGAAGAAAAAGAAAACAATATAATAAATAAACAAAAAGAAATTCAAGATGAAAAAGTAAAAGTGGAGGAATTAAGAAAAAAAGAAGAATCAGTACTTGAAGAAATTGCTGGTTATTCAAAAGAAGATGCAAGAAAAATTGTTTTAAAAAATGTTGAAGAAATGATGGATAGAGAAATTGCAACTTACATAAAAGATAGAGAAAACGAAGCAAAATTAGAAGCAGATAAAAAATCAAAAGCATTACTTGTAGCATGTATGCAAAGATATTCTGCTGATGTTGCTGGTGATCAAACTGTAACTGTTGTTTCTTTACCGAATGAAGAAATGAAAGGTCGTATAATTGGGCGTGAAGGAAGAAACATTAGAACAATTGAAGCTGTAACAGGCGTTGATTTAATAATTGATGATACACCAGAAGCTATTGTTGTTTCATCGTTTGACCCTTTAAGAAGAGAAATTGCTAGAGTAACAATTGAATCTTTGATTAAAGATGGTAGAATTCATCCTTCTAGAATTGAAGAACTTTATGAAAAAGTTTCGGAAGACATGAAAAGTAAAATTAGAGAATATGGTGAAAGTGCTTTATTTGAACTTGGAATCAATAAAATGGATCCTGAACTAGTTGAATTAGTTGGTAAACTTCATTTCCGTACTAGTTATGGTCAAAATGCTTTAAAACATTCACTTGAAGTTGCTCATTTAGCAGGAATACTTGCTAGTGAAATTGGTGAGAATGAAACAATTGCTAAAAGAGCTGGCTTACTTCATGATATTGGTAAAGCTATTGATCATGATGTAGAAGGTAGCCATGTTACAATTGGTGCAGATATTGCTAAAAGATACAAAGAAAATGAAACTGTTATTGATGCAATTGAATCACATCATGGTGATAAAGAAGCAAAAAGTGTTATAGCTGTACTTGTTGCGGTTGCAGATACTTTATCGGCTTCAAGACCTGGTGCTAGAAATGATTCTTTAGAAAATTATTTAAAACGACTAGAGGATTTGGAAAATATTGCAAATTCTATAAGTGGTGTTGAAAAAACATTTGCTGTTCAAGCTGGTCGTGAAATAAGAGTTATTGTAAAACCAGAAGATGTTGATGATTCAGGAAGTTATAAAGTAGCTCGTGATATAAAGGAAAGAATTGAAAATGAACTTCAATATCCAGGTACAATTAAGGTAACTGTTATTCGTGAAACGAGAGCTGTTGAAGAAGCTAAATAGGAATTTAATTTCCTATTTTTTTGATGTGTAATTAAATTTATAAGTTGTTAAATATTTTTTACTATTTATAATTTAAAGTTTTATATCTTATGGGTAAATTTTATAGTACTCTATGATTTGTCAACTATAAATTTTAATGATATAATTATCATGAGTGATTGAATTTTTTTGAAAACAATTTATTACTTTTTGAATATAGTTTTGTAGTATATTTTGATTTATCTTTATAAATAAAAATATGGTAAAGTAAACATAAATATGATAAAATTAAATTACAATAGGAGGTGAGAATATGTGGTATATAATTGGGGCAATAATAATTATTGTATATGCATTAGTACAATATAATAGTTTTGTAAAACTAAATAATAAAGTAAGAGAAGCATTTTCAATAATGGATGTTTATCTAAAGAAAAGATGGGATTTAATTCCTAATATTGTAGAAACTGTAAAGGGATATGCTAAACATGAAAAAGATACTTTAAAAGAAGTTATAGAATTAAGAAATGGTGTTTATGATAAAATGTCTCTCGATGAAAAAATCAAAGCAAATGAACAACTATCTAATAACATTAATAGAATGATGGCATTAGCAGAATTATATCCTGAATTAAAAGCAAGTGATAATTTTAAAGATTTGAGCAAACAATTAACAAAGGTTGAAGATGATATTGCAAATTCAAGAAAATATTATAATGGAGTTGTTAGAATATATAACAATAAAGTTGAAATGTTCCCAAGTAATGTTTTTGCATGTATATTCAGGTTTAAAACAAAGCCAATGTTTGAAGCAAGTGCAAATGAAAGAGAAAATGTAAAAGTAGAATTATAATTAATGGAGGGTGTAATGAAGAAAAATATAAAAAAAATTTCTGTTTTAATTGTAATTATAATATCTTTGATTCTTTTTTTACCATCAAATATTTATGCATTAACTAATGAATTGTCATTTGCAACAATTAATAACACTGAAAAAATAGAAGTTGGTGATCTATCATTTTCTGATATTTCATTTAAAGATTATTCTTTAGAATCAGTTAAAGCATTTGGATTAAATGGTAAAGTTGTTAATACATCAAAAAACACTATAAATTATAGATCGGAAATTTATTATTATGATGCAAACTATAATATAATCGCTGAGGGGTATAGCTTAGGAATGGCCATATCAGGAACTAGTGATTATAATCAAATGTCCAATTTAAGCATATTAAGTGGACATAGTATTAGTGAAATATACTATTATAGTTTATCAATTCAAATACTTGATAATGAAACTATTGTAAAACCAAGTGAAAGTAATATTTATGCTTCATATGATTATGTTATTGATAAATATGATATAAACATTATAGTAAATGAAAATAATACTTTTGATATAACAGAAAAAATTACAGCATATTTTAATACTCAAAAACATGGAATAATTAGAACAATTCCACTTAGAAATGAAATTACAAGATTAGATGGAAGCAGATCAAGAAATCGAACACAAATAACAAATCTTAATGTAAGCGATAATTATAAAATAACAAGACAAAATGGTAATTATGGTATAAAAATAGGTTCAGAAGATCGTACATTAATAGGAGAAAAAGAATATATTATTAGCTATACATATAATCTAGGAAAAGATCCTATGAAAAATTATGATGAAATATACTATAATATAATTGGAAATAACTGGGATACAGTAATTGGAAATATAACATTTACAGTAACTATGCCAAAAGAATTTGATTCAAGTAAATTAGGCTTTTCATACGGAACAGTTGGTTCAACTGATAATAGTAATATCAAATATAATGTAAGTGGAAATACCATAATAGGAAGTTATGAAGGTATACTTAATGCAAATGAAGCTTTAACAATTAGATGTGAATTACCTGAAGGGTATTTTGTTGGAGCAGGACTTGACACAAATATAATGAACTATGCTCTATTATTAGTGCCATTAGTATTTTTAGGAATAGCAATATTATTATGGTATAAATTTGGTCGCGATGATATTATAGTGGAAACAGTTGAATTCTATCCACCTGAAGGTGTAAATAGTTTAGATGCTGGATTTATGTATAATGGAAAAGCTACTAACAAGGATGTTACATCTTTACTTGTATATTTAGCAAACAAAGGATATATTGAAATAACTAATTTAGATTTTGAATCAGAATTAGATGATGTAACGTTAGATTCTAGTTCTATAAACTTAAAAATTAATGAATTACAAAATAAAATAAATGAAGAGAAAATAAAAAATCCTGAATCTGAAAAAATTAAATACTTTGAAGATGTATTAGGTATTTATAAAAAAGCAAATAAGTCTGGTAACTATAAAAAAAGTTCTCTTAAACGCTTAATTAAGAAAGCACATAAAGGAAATAAATTTCTAATAAGTAAACTAAAGAATTATGATGGAATTGACAATAATGAGAGACGATTTATGAAAGGATTATTTAAGAATAATAGAAAAGAAGTTACTGATAAAGAGTTAAATGGTAGTTTCTATATGACATATTATAAAATATTGCGTAGCGTTAATAAAAAAGGAAATATCAATAAAATAATTGAACCAATTAACATGATTTATAAAACAATAATTATTCTTATGATAATTTTTACGTATTTAATAATAACAATACTACCATTATACTTTTTTGAACAATTAGAAGCTATACTTATGATTATTCTAATTTCACTTCCTGGTTTTGCATTAATGCTTTATGCACTATTTAATAAAACTGGACTTGATAGATTTGGTTTGTCACTTATGGGGTTAATTATTGGTAGTTCACCTTGGTGTTTATTCGCGCTTCCAGCAATAATTGATGACAGATTATGTGCTTTAGGCTATATTGTTGGAGTAATATGTATTTTTGTAATGATGTATTTAATGAAAACTCCTAAAAGAACAAAATATGGAAAGAAAATGTTAGGAAAATTAAAAGGCTTTAAAAACTTTTTGGAAACTGCTGAAAAAGAAAAACTAGAAGCATTAGTTCTAAAAAATCCAAACTATTTTTATGATATTTTACCATATACATATGTTTTGAATGTATCTGACAAATGGATTGAAAAATTTGAAACAATGTCTTTAGAAGCTCCTTCATGGTATGTTAATCATGGCAATTTTGATGTTTCTGATTTTGGAAGATTTATGAATTTTGCAAATTCTTCTGTTCAACAAGGTACATCAGCAAATTCACTTGGAAATTCTTCATCTAGTGGAAGCTCATTTAGTGGTGGTTCATCAGGTGGCGGCTCGTCCGGTGGTGGATCTGGTGGCGGTGGAGGAAGTTCTTGGTAGAATAAATTCACATAATTAATTATTTTAGAAGAGTGAAGAACTCTTCTTTAATTTTAATAAAATCATTGTTTTTAGTATAAAAATAGTTGTAGCATTACAAAATTAAATTTCTATTCTTATTGATTTTAGTGATAAAATATGATACTATTTTATATAGTAAAGTAGCTTTATAAAGGAGTTAAATATGAGGAAGAAATTAATATTTTCATTTGCATTAATTGGTATTTTACTTTTAAGTCTTGGCTCTTATGCATATTATTTAAAACGTGTAAATGGGAGAATAAGCGCGAGTACAGGTAAATTTGTCTTTTACGTAAATTATAATGGTAATACATTTGATACTATAAATTTAGTTGAAACAGTATCTGGTGGTAGTTCTGATGGTAAAATTAATCCTGGTGATAAAGGAAAATTTACATTAGATATTATTGCTACTGGATCACAAATGGATATTAAATATGATATTGTTTTTTCTAATTCAGCATTTGAATATTTTCCAGATGAACAATATGCAATAGATGTATGCCAGAAAATGATTGAAAAGGCCAATAAGTGTATAGGAATTTTAGAGGTTCATGATCCTATATTGAAGACGGAGTTCATTGATTTTAGACGTAAAACTATTCAGAATTATGATGAAAGGTATAAAAACCTAGATAAGCTGTTTATAAGCAAAGAATTATTTCTAAATATAG
>CAJKKJ010000063.1 GCA_905200435.1 uncultured Bacillota bacterium
AATTAAAAAGAATGTTACCTTATAAAATATTGGCTACATTCTTTTTATTATTTTATTTTTTTATACCTTTACATCCTTTTAAACCTGAACATGATAAAATGTTTGTTTCAAAAGAATGAATTTTACTATCTTTATTTTTGAAATCTTTTATTGCGATATTTATAATATCATCTAGTAATTCAGGATATTTTTTTCCACATGCTTCCCATAAATAGAATGATAATGATCCTGGGCATGTATTCGGTTCATTTACATAGATATCTTTTGTTTTTTTATCAATTAAGAAATCTATTCTAGCAACTCCTGATAAATTAAGAACTTTGAAAGTTTCTTTTGCATATTCTTTTATTTTTTCTGTTACTTTTTCATCTACTCTAGCTGGAATAATACGACTTGCTGATGCCATTCCTTTTGAACCTTTTGTTTTGGATGATCCCATATATTTATCTTTATAACTTAATATTTCATCTTTTCCCATTACTTCTTCTAATGCACTTACTTCGCTATATTCATAGTTTCCAATTACACTTGCATTTATCTCAATAATTTGTTCAATTTTTTTCTCAATAACTACTTTATTTTCATATACAAAAGCATCTCTTAATGCTGTTTCTAATTCATCTTTTGTATGAGCAATTGTTATACCTACACTAGATCCTAGATTTGCTGGTTTAATAATAACTGGATATCCTACTTTTTTTACTCTTTTTGCTATTTCTTCTGCATTATTCATTTCATAGTCGTATGCAACTGTATAAGGTACAACTGGTATATCATGTGCTTTCATTACTTCTTTCATAACTACTTTATCTTGACCTAAAGCTGATCCTAATACATTACTTCCAACGTATGGAACTCCTATTGTTTCTAAAAAGCCTTGGATTGATCCATCTTCTACACCACTTCCATGTACTACTGGTAGTATTAAATCTACTGTATTTACGATTCTTCTAAATCCTTTTACTTTTTGTAAAACAAATTCATTTCCTTTTTTGTATAGTACAACTTGATTTGCATATCTTTTTAGTAAATCCATATCTTTATATAGTTCAATGTCCATTAGTTGTTTTCCTGTATACCATACCTTATCTTTTCCCATATATATAGGAATGATATCATATTTTTCTTCATCTAAATTGTGCATGGCTTGTACTGCTGAAATAATACTTACTTCATGTTCTACAGATGTTCCACCATACATAACACCTATTTTAATCATTTTTACCTCCTAAAAAATTTTCTATTATTTTGTTTACTTGATTTATATTCTCTAAATATGCATAATGTGTTCCTGGTAAAATAATTACAGCTGAATCATTTATTAGTTTTTCTAATTCATAAGCATTGCTTTTATCAACTGTTGTATCATTTTCACCCCATATTATTATTGTTGGACACTTTATTTTTTTTACATCTTCTGTTATATCATTATTAACATGTTGTGTCAAAATTTGTCTCATTTTTTGACTTGCATTTTTATAATCTGTCGATCCTATATGTTTTTTGGCAAATTCAATTAATTTTTCACTTGGAATTACTTTTTTTAATCCTTTTAGTATTTTTACTTTTAAACTTAATTTTTCTATTTCTTTTTTGTAAGGACTTCCTAGTAAAATTAATTTTTCCGTTTCATATTTACTTGCATACATAAGACCTATTTTTCCACCAAATGAATGACCTATTATTGAACATTTTGTATACCCTAGTTTATGCACAAATTTGTGAATAAAATCTGCATAATTTTCAATACTCCATATAGTTTCTGGTTCATCGCTTTCCCCAAAACCAGGCAAATCTAGTATCAAAACTTTTTTATTTTTTAATCCTTCTAATAGTGGTTCCATCATTTGAATATTTTGTCCCCATCCATGTAAAAGAACTACTAAATCACCTTCACCAATTATTTTATAATTAATTTTCATGTTTCACCTTAATAACCATTATTCCATCTCCTTTTGAATATATTTTATTTTCATATTCTTTTTGGGAATTGATGTAGTCTATAAATTCTAATATTTTTCTTTTTATACCTCTTACATTTCTTGATAATTTGTTATCATCTTCATAGATAACTCCGTGAAAATATATATTATCTACTACTATTGTTCCATTTTTGTTAAGTAATTTTTTATATTTTTCAAAAAACTTAATATTTTGACTCTTGGCAGCATCTATAAATATTAGATCATATTTATCATTTAGTTCTATTTCTAGAGCATCTGCTTTTATGCATTTTATTCTTTTTTCTAAATTCATTTTTGTAATATTTTCTATTGCTAGATTATATCTTTCTTCATCTCTTTCAATAGTTGTTACAGTTATATTATTATTTATTAATGCCATTTTTATACTTGAATATCCTACTGCTGTACCTATTTCTAATATTTTTTTTACATCGTTACTTTTTATGTAATTTATTAAAAATTCTATCCCATCATCTTGCATGATAGGTACTTTATCTATTATGGCTTTATTTTTTATTTCCTCAAGCACTTACCTCACACCACAATCCTTGATCTCTTAATTTTCTTATCGTACTTTCAAACTCTGTATAGTTGTTCATAAAATATGTTTTACCATTACAATCTGCTACAAAGTATAGGTATGAATTTTTGTCATATTCTATTGCTCCTACAATACTGTCTAATCCTGGGTTACTTATTGGACCAACTGGTAATCCCATTTTACTTGTGCATCTTGTATTATATGGATTTGAACAATTTGCAAATTCATTTAGTGATAAACCTTGTTTTATATCATCTAGTTTATATGCATAATATGCTGTCATATCACTTCCTAGAGATATATTATTTTTTATTCTGTTTACAAATACACCTACTACTTTTTTTCTATCACTTCCAGGTAATGATTCTACTTCTGCTATTGATGCTAGTATAACTATTTCGTTAAATTCAAAATCATTTTTTTCTATTTTTTCTTTATATGGTTTTATTTTTTCGCCAAACTCATTTAATAGTGTTCGTATTATTGTTTCGGTTGTTACATCTTTATTTAGAAATTCATATGTATCAGGGAATAAATATCCTTCTAATGGATAATATATTTTATTGTTTAGAATGCTTTCATCTAAAAACCAATAATCATTTATCATTTTTTTTGCAAAATCTTTACTTTCTAATACTTTTATAACATCTTTATATTTATTATTTGTATTATCGGATATTAATTTTGCAATTTGTCTTGCATTTAAGCCTTCTTTGAATGTTATTCTTATGTTGTCTGGATTATAGTTGTTGCCTTTTTTTAATTCGTCCATTATCTGTTCTAAACTCATTGTTTTATTTAAATTATATTCACCAATTTCTAGATGTGATTCTTTAAAAAACAATTTTACATATACTTTATAAATTAGTTCCGATTTTATTAAACCTTTTTCATATAATACTTTTCCTAAATTTGAATACGTATCATTACTTGTTATTTCTAATTTTATGTTATCGGTATTTTTTTTATCAACTGGTCCTGTCATATACATAAAAGAACCCAAACTTATTATTAGAATTACTAAAACCCCTATTATTATTCTAATTGTTTTTTCCATGATGTATTTATTATTCTTCTGAACCTTTCTTTACTTCTGTTTGTAATTCTTCTAATATTGTTTCAATAATTTTCCATTCTTTTTCTGTTTCAATTGGGTACAAAATACTTTTTTCATCGCTTGGATTATATATTGATGCATATACTTTTGTATTTCCATCTTCATCCTTTGTATTATCTGTATAAACTATATAGTTCTTTTTTGTTTCTTCACTTTCAAATGTAAATAATACTTCACATTCTACTTCTTTACCTTCTTCATTCATTACTTTAAATGTCATTTTTTCATCGTTCATTATTTTTCCTTCTTTCCATAAATGTTTCTAATATTATTGTTGCAGCTACACTGTCAACTTTAGTTTTTCTTTTTTTTCTTGACATATCTGATTGTATTAAATAATTATTTGCTTCAACTGATGATAATCTTTCATCTTGCATGTATACTTCCATGTTTAAATATTTACTTAATTTATCTCTAAATTCAATTGTTTTATTTGCTCTTTCTCCTATTGTATTATTCATATTACGGGGCAAACCTAAAACAATTATATCAACATTTTCTTTATTTACAATTTCTTTTATTTGTTCAAGTAAACTATCATAATCTTCGTTTTCAAATCTTATTGTTCCATAACTTGATGCAATTATGCCTAATTTATCGCTCATTGCCATACCAAGTGTTTTGGTTCCTAAGTCTAATCCTAAATATCTCATCTATCAACCTCCTTAAAATATAATACCATTAAAATATATTTTTTTCAATAAACTCAAAAAAAATAATGGAAAAAATCCATTATTTAACAGTTTCCTTTATAATTTATTAAACTTTCAACACATTGCCATATTGAATTATTACTTTCATCTTGACCACTTGTTGCTTTTGCAACTATGCTGATTGCTAATTGTACTATTGCAATTACAAAGAATGTTGTTGCACCTGCAATACATCTTTTTAAAAATATATTTCTTGTTTTTGCCATATCATCGGCATTTCCTTTGGTGCTTGCTTTTGCAAAGTCTAGCATTCCCATTATAACTAGAACTACTGGTACAGCAATTTTTATAATATTGATAACTAATGTTACAAAGTATCCTATTTCACAATGTTTATTTAAAACTTCACACATAATTTCATCTCCATATTGATTGTATCATTTTTATATTGTTTTTACAAGCATTAAGTTTTAGAAACGGCCGCCTCCGCCTCCGCCACCAAATGATCCACCACCAGATGAGAATCCTCCTCCTGATCCACTTCCTGATGAATCGGATGAATGGGCAACTGCATAGGCTCTATCTGCTATTATCTTTGCTGTTTCAACTGATGATGCTACTACATTTGATACATTTAACATATCGTGGAAAGCATTTATTGTATAAATATCATTGAAATCGGCATTTTCAAATTGTTTTACTTTTAATTCCATTGTTTTCGCTAGTTTTTTAGCTATTCCAAATACTGTTGCATATATTAAATATTTTTCCCACAATTTTATTTCTGGTAATTCTTTTTCTTGCATGCGTCCAAAATCTTTCATGAATTTTTTTAATGCCATCCATTTATGGTATTCTTCATTTCCTTCTTTACTTCTTTTTGATGCACATAAATAGTATATTAGGGATATAAGCGCTAGTAATATTGTTATAAATATTAAAAATCCATTTGAATATTGGAAATAATATGATAAATAGAATAATAAAAATGGTAATAACGAATATAGACAATTGAAAACTTTATTAGATGGCTCATAAAAATTCATTGCTTTACTTTCGCTAAGTGCATTCAATTGCCATGATCTATAGTTATTTGTAAAATAATCGTAATCTTTTTTGGCATTATTTTTCATTTCTTTTAATGTTACTTCATCTTTTGTTCCAAATATGCATTTTATTAAATATGATTCACTATTTGATAGATTTTTTTTATCTAACATTTTTAATTTGTAATTATTTTTATCTAGTTTTTCAAAATCTATTTGTTTTTTATATATTAAATTTAACATCATTGCTGTAAATGATCTTGAACTAATTTTACCATTTACTAGGTAATCTACTTTTTCTGGTCCATAATCATTTGGAAAATCTCTATAATATTCATGATTAAATAATGGTTTATATTCCTTATCATGATTATTATAAAATTTATAAAATATGAATGCTCCAATTCCTAAGTATGTTATACATAAACAATTTATTATTTTTCCAATTGTTTTATCTTTTTTTAATTTTGCTTCTTCTTCATAAGAAAGCGTGCTATTTAGTCTATGCATATAGATATCATATTCTTCATAACCATATAATTGGTTTACTAAACTTATTGCATAATCTTTTTTGGCTTGTGTTCTATCTTTTTCAAATTCACTTATAG
>CAJKKJ010000064.1 GCA_905200435.1 uncultured Bacillota bacterium
AAACCAAAGATAAATTTGAAGGTACCATAGATGAAATAAAAGAATGTGGATATTTACATGGATTAATAGTTAAAAGTTTATTAGGATATAAGAATGTCCAAATAGATAAGATGGATTGGTATAATAAAAAAGAAAATATTGCTAAGATAAAAAAAATAATTAAAATGGGAAATAATAAATTAATTAAAGAAGATTTAAATAAAAAAATAAGCATGATAGAAAATTTAAATTATGATTTTAAGGACATAGATAAAATAACATTCTATACATCCCATGGCGATTTCAGCTATTTACAGTTCATTTATGACAAGGATGGTGTAAAGGCAATAATAGATTTTATAAAGGTAAAAAAATTGCCCATAGTTTGGGAAATAATAAGGTCTTTTACATATATGGATAAGGATGCTAAAAAAGGAATAATAAATGTAGATAATTTAGTTTTATATGTGAAAGAGTTTATGAAATTGGTACCACTTTCTAAAACCGATTTAGAATATATGCCATATATTTACGTGTGCCAACTTTTAAGAAGTACCTATGGATATAAGGAATATTATTTAAATAAAAACAAAGAAGCATTACAATTCGCACATTTTAGAACAAATTTATGTGAATATTTATATAAAAATGCTGAAATGATAAGTAAAAAATTAGGAGAATTAGTATGAAGGATATAATTATTGTTGGTAAGGGAAAAGCAAGCAAAATACATACAATGTCTTATAAAAAATTTGATAAAATAGGGAATATATATTATGCTGATATTGATATTCCAATAAAAGATGTACTTAAAAAAAATAATTTAGATGTAAATAATGTTATTGTTGATATTGTAACACCTAAAGAAGTTTTTGTTGATGTAATAGAAACATGCGAAAACTTAAATTTGTATAATATAATTGTTGAAAAACCATTTGTTGTTGATGAGGATTTCTTTGTAAAACATCCTAAATTAAATATTGTTATGATTCAAAATTACATATATTCATTAACTACAAATTTTGTAAAAGATTATATTGAGAATAATAATTTATGTATTAAAGCTATTATGACTAATTTTTCCAAAAATAGAATTAATGAGAGTTTTAATATGCGCGGTATGAGTAATAAAATAACAGAAAATTTTGAGATTGAAGTTCCGCATCAAATATATATATGTGATTATCTTCTTAAAAATAGGAGTAATTTATTACTTCTTGAACAGATATGCAAAATATTGATAGAACTTTAAAGAATCATGGATATAGTTTTTCACTTTTGAATAATAATGGTGTTATTATTTCTCATCAATGTGATTTAACTAGTAACACTCTACATAAGGGAATGACTATATATTGTAATGATAATACTGTTATATCTCTTGAGTATTCGATTTATGATAAAGAATTGTCATGCTTAAGAAATAGTAGAGTAATTGTTTACAAAAATAATGAAAAGATTTTGGATAAAGAAATAGTTGATGATAATATGTATTATTGTTTAAAAGATTTTTATGATTATTTTAATAATGAAAAATATGATAGTAAATATATTAATAGGATTAAAGACTTTTCTATTATAATGAAAGAATATGAGAATTTTAGTAACCAGTTTTGCCATGAAATATAAAAAGCTTGCATTTTTGCAAACTTTTTATTTATGACTAAATCTAGTATCTTAATGTTTTTTTCTATTATTTCTTGTATATGATTAAAGTTTTCTTAGTATAAAGAACATTGTCATCAAGTTTATATGGAAAATATAGAACAAATTCTTTTAACTTTTAAATTATTTGTTTCTTTTAATACAAAAATAAAAAGGTTATTAATAAAGTTAAAAATATGATAAAAATCTATATAAAAGCTGTAAAAGTTGAGGAAAAATTAACTTTTTTTGGTATAATTATATAAGCAAGGATTTAAGAATATGTTATTACATTATAAAAACGAATAATTTTGATAAAATTTTTTCAAACATTTTAAAATAAAGAAAGGAGATTGTTTATGAAAAACAACATGATTATATATGTATCAAAAGATGGTAATATAAAAGTAGATGTTAATATACAAAATGAAGATATATGGATGAGTCAAGATGTAATGGCTAATCTTTATGATACAACTAAACAAAATATAAGTTATCATTTGAATAATATATTTAAAGAGAATGAATTAAACAAAGATTCAGTTGTCAAGGATTTCTTGACAACTGCTAATGACGGTAAAAAATATAATGTTTTACATTATAATTTAGATGCCATTATTGCTGTCGGTTATAGAATTAATTCTAAAAAAGCTACTGAATTTAGAATATGGGCGACTAAAGTTTTAAAAGAATATATGATTAAAGGTTTTGCACTAAATGATGAAAAATTAAAAAATAATGAAACAAGTCCATATTTTGAAGAATTACTTGCCAGAATTCGTGATATTAGATCTAGTGAAAAAATATTCTGGAGGAAAATATTGGATATTTATGCAACAAGTATTGACTATAATCCCAAGGATAAATTATCAATAGAATTCTTTAAAACAGTTCAAAATAAAATGCACTATGCGACACATGGTAGTACAGCAGCTGAGGTTATATTTTATAGAGTTGATTCAAAAAAAGAGAATATAGGACTTACTAATTTTAAAGGAAAATATCCAATGAAAAATGAAACTGAAATAGCTAAAAACTATTTAACAGAAGAAGAATTAAATATATTAAATAGAATGGTATCTGCATATTTAGATGTTGCTGAAATAAATGCTTTAGATAGACATCCAATGACAATGCAAGATTGGATAGATGAATTAGATTTTTTCTTAAAGATGACAAGAAAAGATATTCTAAAAGATAGTGGTAAAATATCTCACGAACAAGCTTTAAAAAAGGCACACGAAGAATATGACAAATATATGCAAACACATTTAACTACTGCTGAACAAGATTATCTTGACATTTTAAATAAAGAAATTGAAGAAATAGATAAATAATAACAAAATATACTTTTATAAAAAAGCTTGCATTTTTGCAAACTTTTTATTTATGACTAAATCTAGTATCTACTAATCTATCATAAGGTGCTCTTTCTTTTAATTCACCAGCTTCTTCCATTATTTCCTGTACGTGATTAAAGTTTTCTTCAGTAATCAAAGTATTATCATACCAAGAATCAATACTTTTATATCTTTCAACAATTAAAGTTAAATCACTTAAAGATACATCAGGAAAGTAATTTAATATATTCTTCGCGATATCATCAGCATCATGACTTTTAACATAATCAATTCCTTTTTGAATAGCCTTACTAAACCCTTCAATTACATCTTTATTATTTTCAATATAAGATTTTCTAGCATTATAAACAGTATAAGGAACCTCGCCACCAAGTTCACCTAAAGAAGCAACAACATAACCAAAATTGTTTTTTTCAACAGCCAAAGCATTAGGTTCAAATAAAGTAACAAAATCACCAGTACCACCAATAAATGCTCCCTGCATAGCAGCAAAAGCAATAGATGTATCAATAGTTACATCTTTACCAGGAATAATGTTATGTTTCTTTAATATATATTCAAGGGTCATTTCCGGCATTCCACCTTTTCGGCATTAAAACTTATGATGTTGAAAATACTTATAAATAAAGGGAAAGGTAGGATACATTAACACAAGTTTTTGTAAAAATGGTGGAAAGATGGCAAAAAGTAAGTTAGGTATGTCTAGTTTTGATATAGACATTAAATTTAAAGATAAAGAAGAAGCAAGGAGATATGCTAAAAGGTTGATAGAAAAAATAAGGTATATATGTAATAAGAAAGAATGGTCGGCAACAGCAATGGTATGTATTAGTAATACCAAAGGTAATAGCACATATATTCATTACGAACATAATAATAAGGTTGGTCGCCCTAGAAAAATAAAGGAAATATACCCACATAAAAGTAATATAGAGGTTGATTGGCATTTACATATATTATTAGTATCTAAACCATCTTATGCTTTTAGAGAAGAAATAAAAAGGTATATAGATAAATGTTGGTATGGTGGAAAGAAAAAGAATAACTTTGATATAAGTAAGTTATATGATAAGAAAACTTATAAGAAAAATACTAACATCAATAAAGCAGAATATTTTATTAAACAAGCAGAAGAAATATTGTTTTGTACTTATAATAAAGGTAATGAAATAGTTATTCCCAAAGGTTATAGTTTAAAAGATTTAAATAATGCTTATATGAAAATGATGACTGCTAGAAGATATGCTAAAACTTATGGTAATGAAAAAAGATTAGCATTAGAAGATAAGTATTATAATATTATGGATTTTTATTGGAATATAACAAAGGAGCAAGATAAAAAAATAATAGATAAATATATGAAAGAGGCACAGTTAATTAAGATAGCAGAAAATTATGAAAGAATAGAAAAAAATAATAAGGTACAGGAAAATTATAGTTTACGCCGAGAGAAAGAGGAAGAATATAGAATATTTTAGAAGGAATTATTAAAGGATAGATAGTAATAATGACTATCATATAATAAATATGTTAATAATATTATAATGATATTATGATGATATAGTATAAAGTATTATTTATTAGATTAAATAGAATAGATAAGAGGAATATAAGAGTATTATAAGTTAGAAGTATTATAGCATTGTTTAAATAGATAAAAGAGGTAGATAAAGGTAAAATAAAAATGCTATATGTATAAATGATATATAGCATTAAGTATTAGTTATCGTTTAAGCCATCTATATATGCTTCGACTTTTGCTTTATTTATAGTAGATAGTTTATTGATTTTATTTAGTAGTATAAAATCGGTATCAGAAATATTATTAGGTTTAATATCGTTTATTGGCATATCGTATTTAGTTCTACATAATAGATAGTCAATAGATGTATTGTAATAGTTTGCTAATTTAATAAGCATATCAGAACTTGGAAATACTCTACCAGTTTCGTAAGAAGATATAGTTTCTTGGGTAATATTTAAATCCATAGCAACTTTGGTTTGTAATAAGTTTTTACTATTACGAATTTGTTTTAAATTGTTCTCCATAATTTTACCCTCCTCTATATATAATTTTAAAGATATTAAAAGTCAGTGATAGCAATATTAGTTATATTTATATAATTGATATTGTATATTTTGCCAAAATATTATATAATTATGTATAGAGTGAGGTGTATAATGAAAGAAAAATTGTTGTATGGCTTTAATAGAGAGGTCAAGCATTATGAGGGGTTAAGTGTTAGAGAGGGAGCAAGTTGTAAAGTTAGATTAACTAATTATAACTTGCAAATATGTGATATTAAGAATTCCCCTATTCATATTATTAGTTTAAAAGATATTAGTAATATTGCTATAATAAGTGATAAAGAGTTAATAGAAAAAGATAAAAATGTTATAGCAAGAGGTATTGTTGGTAATGTTTTATTTGGTGGTGCTGGTTTAATATTAGGTGGTTTAAGTGGTTTACAAAAAAAGCAAGTCGTTCAAAATATAGATTATTTAATTATAAATTATAAAAGTAATGGCGAAGATAAGGTTATTAGTTTATATGCTAATGAGGGAGTTATTGATAAAAACTTTTTAAAAGGTGTTAATAAAGCAATAGAAATGTCTAAGAAAGAATTAAAATGCCCTTATTGTAATAATGATATTAACTTTACAGATTTAAAGTGTCCTAATTGTGGTAAATTAGTAAGAGGTAAAAAAGAATTAAAGGCAGTTAAAATAATAGTTGGTTTCTTTGTTGGCTTTTTAGTTTTAATGATAGTTATTGCTATGACAGCAGGTGGTGGCGATCATTCTTCATATTATGAGACAAAAATAAAAAATGAAATGAATATAAGTGAAGAAAGTGCTAAGGATGTATATAGTATATTAAAAGATGTTGGCTTGGAAGATTTTGATAAGATTAAAGCAGATAGTGA
>CAJKKJ010000065.1 GCA_905200435.1 uncultured Bacillota bacterium
ACTAACTATTAATTTCATTTTGTTCTTCAATTACCTTTATTCCCGGTAATTCTTTTCCTTCTAACAATTCTAATGATGCACCACCACCTGTTGAAATATGCGTAAATTTTTCTTTATACCCCATATTTATTAATGCAGATGCTGTATCTCCTCCACCTACTATTGAAGTACAATGAACATTAATAATACTATCGGCTAGTGCTCTTGTTCCTCCTGCAAACGCTGGTATTTCAAAGTAACCAACTGGTCCATTCCATATTATTGTTTTACTTTTTTGTATGTATGATTTAAATAAATCAATTGTTTTTGGTCCAATATCTAGGCCAATATCATTATCATTAAATTCATCATTATTTTTAGTTACTACTTTTGATTCTTCGTTTAAATCTTTTGCAACTAAGCTATCAACTGGTAAAATTATTTTATCTGTTTTATTTAATAAATTTTTACAAAAATCGATTTTTTCTTCATCTAATAATGATGCACCAATATTATATCCTTTGGCTTTTAAAAATGTATATGCCATTCCTCCACCAATTAGTATATAATCAGCTTTATTTATTAAGTTTTCTAATACACCTATTTTGTCTGCCACTTTTGAGCCACCTATTATAACTGTTAAAGGTCTTGCTGGATTATTTAGCGCTTTATTAAATATATTTAATTCTTTTCTGATTAATAATCCAAAACAGCTTGGCAAAAAGGTTGCAATTCCAACATTTGAAGCATGGGCACGATGCGCTGTTGCAAAAGCATCGTTTACATAAAAGTCTGCTAAACTACTCCAGTATTTACCTAGTTCTGGATTATTTTTAGATTCTTTTTTCCCATCTATATCTTCAAATCTTGTATTTTCCATTAATAAAATATCACCATTTTTTAAATTATTGATTGCTTGTTCTAACTTTTCTCCTCTTGTTTCATCTACAAATATTATTTTTTGATTTAATAACTCACTTAATCTATCAGCAACGGGTTTTAATGTTTTATTAATTTTATCTTCTACACTTTGGACTCTTCCTAAATGTGACATTAATATTATTTTTGCACCTTTGTCTTTTACTAAATTAATTGTTGGTAAAGATTCTACTATTCTATTATCATCTTCTATTATTCCATTTTTTATTGGAACATTAAAATCACATCTTATTATTACCTTTTTATCTTTTAAATCAATATTTTCTAAATTCATTTTTTCCACTCTATTTCTACTTTATATGTTAATTCATTATTGCTATTTTTACTTACAATTATTTTACCACTTTCCATCTTTTTTTTATTTTTGGGATTTATTGGAAGTTCATCAATAATTCCTGCTTCAATTAAATCGGTCATTTTTATTTCATATACATTACCACTTTTTAATGTTTCATCTACTTTACGATATATACCTGGCAAATTAACATAATTATCAGCGGCCATTTCTATATTTTTTATTAATGTTTGATATTCTTGATCATTTGAATTTTCTATTGTTTTACTTAGTGATGTAAAGGAAATTGTTAGTATTATACTTAATACAAGGATAATTGCAATTAGTTCAACAAGTGTAAAACCATTTTTCTTTGTAAAAAGAGGCATTACTTGCCTCCTAAATATTTAGCGGTTCTTACCATTTGGGCACTATAACCCATTTCATTATCATACCAGGCAACTACTTTTACTAATTGTTTTCCATTATCATCTAAAACTGTTGTTAATAGTGAATCTACTAAACTTCCTAAACGACTTACAATTATATCACTTGACACGATTGGATCATTAGTTATTTTTATTGTTTCATTTTGATTATCATAGAAAGCTTTATTTATTTCTTCTTTTGTTACATTTTGTTTTAATTCTAGTGTTAAATCAACTACTGAACCATCTGTTACTGGAACTCTTAAAGCACTTCCAGCAAGTTTACCATTTAAATTAGGTAAAACTAAACCTATAGCTTTTGCTGCTCCTGTGGATGATGGAACTATGTTAGCTGCTCCAGCTCTTCCACGACGAGCCATGTAACCTTTTTTATGCGCTATATCTAGAATTGATTGATCATTTGTATAAGCATGTACTGTTGTCATGAATCCTTTTTCGATACCAAACGTTTTATCTAGTATATTTAATACTGGCGCTAAACAGTTAGTTGTACATGATGCTGCTGATATAATTTTTTCATCACCAGTAAGTGTTTGATGATTTACGTTATATACGATTGTTTTACAATCACCTTTAGCAGGCGCTGATATAATTACATGTTTAGCACCTGCTTCTATATGAGCATATGCTTTTTCTACATCTACAAAATGACCTGTACATTCAAATACTTCATCTATTTCCAATTCTTTCCATGGTAAATTCTTTGGATCTGTTTCAGAGTATATTTTTATTCTATGGTTTCCAACTATTAAATAGTCGTCTTCTGCTCTTATTTCATCTGTTCTATATGTTCTATGTGAAGTATCATATTTTAATAAATATGCAAGTTCACTAGCATTTGTTAAATCATTTATTGCAACAACTTCAAATGCATCATCTTCTTCCATAATTCTAAATGCTAATCTTCCTATACGACCAAAACCATTTATTGCAACTTTTATCATTTTATCTCTCCTTTATTTTTTTTCGTAGTAACAACTTCCACCTATGAATTCTCTTAATACTGAATCTTTTGGTACGTTTTCACTTGGTATTGCTAAGAAGTTTCTTAAGAAATTAATTAATCTTATAGCTTCTGGATAGCAATCTTCATTTTCTTTAACAGAAAATAATAGTGGTTCTGCATATAATTTTAGAACACCTATTTCATATAATAGCGAAGAATTTATAACGATGTCTGCTTCATCTTGAAATGGGAAAACATACTTTTCCTCACCAGTTCTTATGCTACTCCATGAATTTAATGTATCACTTGCTGAGTATCCTCTGAAATTGTTATCACGGACCATTCTTCTTAATCTTCGTATATCACTTGTATGAATACGATTGTGATTATCTATATTTAATTGTGTTAATGGACTTATATATATTTTATATTTGTTTTTTGCTTCTATTGCTGGTGTTAATTTCTCATTTATAGCATGTAAACCTTCTACTATTACAATATCATCGTCCCCAAGCTTTAATGTTTTACCTTTATATTCTTTTTTCCCTAATCTGAAATTAAATTCGGGCAAATTTACTTCTTTTCCATTTAATAAATCTAGTAATGTTCTATTAAATAGTGTTACATCAACTGCTTCTACGCATTCAAAATCATAACTTCCATCTTTATGTTTTGGAGTATTTTCTCTTTCAACAAAATAATCATCTGTTGATAAATAGTGTGTTTTTAATCCTCTACTTTGTAAATATATACTTAATTTTTTTGCTGTTGTTGTTTTACCACTTGATGATGGTCCAGCAATTAGAACTATTTTTATTTTTTTATTTGATGATATTTTATTGGCGATATCACTTAACTGACTTTCATAGTATGTTTCTGATAGATTTATTAAATCTGTGAAATCTCCATTTGTTACATAGTTATTCACATCTGATGCATTTTTTATTCCAAGCATTTTACTCCAATTTTTATATTCACAAAATTTATTGAATAACATTTCATGGTGAACATAATCAAGTGTTATGTTTGGATTTTCAATTGTTGGATAACTTACTACAAATCCTTTATCTTTTATATAGTTTACTTTAAACTCATTTATTACACCTGTTTTATTCGCTAAATGACCATAAAAATAGTCATATACATCATCTATGCGATATAAACTGATATAAGAATTACTTATATATTTTAAAACATTTACTTTATCTTGCATTTTTCTTTTGGCAAAATATTCTATAGCATCTGCTCTTCTCACATTGAATTTTATTATCTCCCAATCTTCATCAACTATTTTATGCATTTCTTTTTCTATATTATTTATTAATGGTTTATTTATTTCAATTCCTGTAAGTTCGCAATAAAAACCTTTATCAATTGAATTTTCAATTCTTAGATGAGCTTTTGGTTCTATTCTTCTTAGAGCATATACTAGTATAAATTGTAATGTTCTTCCATAGACCGATAGTCCTACGCTGGTAGTTCGATCATGGAATTTAACACTACCTCCTTTTAGCATTTCATCGCTTAATTCTCTTATATCATTATCTACTTCACTTATTAATATAGGATATTTATAATTTTTATTATAGTCTTTACTTATTTCAAATAGTGTTGTTCCAACTGGATATTTCTTTTCTTCACCTTCATATGTAATTGTTATTAGTTTAGACATTTTTTATCCTCCTTATACTTATTATATCAGATTTTCATATTTTGTCATATAATTTTTTGAATACTTTACAAAATTTGTTCTATTATATTATTAGGAGAGTGAATATGAATTTAATACCTAGTGTTATTGAAAAGTGTTATGGTGGAGAAAGAGCTTATGATATTTATTCCAGGCTTTTAAAAGATAGAATTGTTTTACTTTGTGGTGAAATTGATGATAATGTTAGTAATATTGTAATTGGTGAACTTTTATATTTGGATTCTCTTAATCATAACGATATTAGTTTATATATTAATTCACCTGGTGGTAGTGTTACGGCGGGTATGGCTATTTATGATACAATGAATTTTATTAAGAGTAATGTTTCAACTATTTGTATTGGTATGTGTGCTAGTATGGCTGCTTTTCTTTTGAGTAGTGGTACTAAAGGAAAAAGATATGCTTTACCTAATAGTGAAGTTATGATTCATCAACCACTTGGTGGAGCTAGTGGACAAGCAACAGAAATTAAGATTGCTGCTGAACATATTTTAAAAACTAAAGACAAACTTAATAAGATTTTATCTGATAATACTGGTAAGAGTATCAAAATCATTGAAAAAGATACTGACAGAGATAATTATATGTCTGCAAGTGAAGCTTTAGAATATGGTTTAATAGATAAAGTATTATAAAAATCAGGTTTCCCTGATTTTATTTTTGAATAAATAATTTATTTATATTTTTCTTAGGTAATTGAATAGGTACTTTATAGGTATTTTTTATTTCATATCTATTTGTTCTTAGTTTAAATTTTTCGCCGTCAAGAGTCCACGCTTTTGGATCCGTTATTGTTAATTTTATGCTATTTGTTTTATAGAAAAATAAACCTGGTACATTATTTATTTTTTCTCTTCCTAACATAACTAGTGTTCTTAATATATCTCTTTTTTTTAGTAGATTACAAAATAGTACTTCAAATTTATCATCATTTAATTTTACATCATCATATATATTGTCTATTCCACCTACTCTTGTTGCATTGGTTATTAATACTAACGAAAATAATCCTTCATATTTTTCGCCATTTACTTCATAGGTGATGTGGTGCAATTTTTGTTTTTTAAATACTTCTTTTACTGCTCTAAATATATATGCTAAATATCCTAAATATTGTTTTAGTTCTCTTTTTGTTTCATATGATACAGCTGTATAATTACCATATCCCGCTACGTATACAAATGGAGTTCCATTTATTGTGCATATATCTATTTCTTTTTTTGTTCCTTCTAAGGCAACTCTTATATTATTTTGCATATTTCTTGTATATCCATACATTGCACCAATATCATTTGCTGTACCAGATGGAATATGAGCAATCGGAAGCATTTTTTTTCTTTGAACATTACCTGTTATTATTTCATTGAATGTGCCATCTCCTCCAAATGACATTACTAAATCTATATCATCGCTTAGTGTTGGCATTATTTCTTCAGCATGTCCTTTATACTCGGTTATTATTATTTGAACATCATAATCATATTCATTAAATATTTTGGTTATTGTATCTTTTAGATTTTGGTTTACTCTTTTTACTA
>CAJKKJ010000066.1 GCA_905200435.1 uncultured Bacillota bacterium
AGTTGTAAGAGATGCTGTTTTAAATGAAAGTAGAAAAGAAATAACAATAAATAATATATTAAAAGATGATAAAACATTATCATTTGAAGTTAAAAAAGGAAATTTAAAAAATAATGGATGGTTTGTTGACGAAGTTAATGTAGAGGTTAAACCATTAGTATCTTCTGAATATTTTAAATCATATACTTATTGGGTTACTGATAATATAAATGAAGTAACTGAAAAAAATGAAGTAGTTAATTTAAGTAATAGTTTAGTTGTATTAAATGAAACAAATACAAATAAGTATATATGTGGATATGTTGATAAGAAAGATGGAACGAGAACAGATACTATTTGTAGTATGAATATAAGAATTGATAAAGATGTGCCAACATGTAATGTAGTTGTTGAAAGTGAATCAGTAAATGGAATTAGTGGATACATGGAGATAAATGATACTGGTGGAAGTGGAGCTCTTGAAAGTAAAAAGAAATTTAGTAATTTAACTGAAACAAAAGATTATGACATATATGATAAAGCTGGTAATAAAGGTGTTTGTAAGGTAAATGTTGTTTCATCAAATTACCTTTATATATGTAAAACATATAATACTTGCCAACATGTTGATTGTGGATATTATTCTTGTCCATCAACATGTGTATGGAAATGGACAATGAGTGGAGCATGCAGTAATAATAAGAAAAAAATTATTAATAAAACAGGAACAAGCTCGACAAAATCAGGGGCACAATCTGATTGCGAGCGTGCATCGAATGTATCATGTAGTGGATTAGGTACAGTATTCCATCATACATGCCAGTATCAAAATCCATGTACTACTCCAGCTGGTTGTGTTAGTGGAAATAAAACTTGCTCGACAAAAGGATGTGGCTGTAAAGAGTGGGATGAAGGTACATTAAATGGAACATGTCCTGCTGGTGCTTTGTGTAAAACTGAAGTTGGGTATAAAGCTGGATAAGTATAGGATAAACACGTAAGGTTTTTAAACTCATGTGTTTATCCTGATAATTTATATTCTTTTCGTTTACTTTAAAAATAAAAAATGATATAATATTTTTAGTTAAGGAAGATGTATATGAAAGTAATAGAAAAAGTAAAAGGATTCAATTATTTTTTACCAATTGTTTATTTTATATTAGGTTTATTAATGGTAATATTTCCTGGAACTGTAAATGACATAATAAACTATATAATAGGTGGTTTGTTAATGTTATTTGGAATTGATTATATAGTAAGATATTTATCCAACAATAAAGTAACAACGTATTCTAAATATAGTTTGACAGTTGGAATAGTACCAATTATATGCGGAGTATTCTTAATATGTAATCCGGAAGTATTAGTATCAATAATACCATTTGTAGCTGGAATGATAATATTAATGGATGCATTTGAAAAATTAAAACATGCAATAGATTTGAAAAAAATGAATTATGATGAATGGTGGGTTGATTTAGTAGTAGCAATACTATTTATAGTATTTGGTATAATAGTAATCATGAATCCATTTGATGCAGCAAAACTATTAATAAGAATACTAGGAATATTCTTCTTAGTAGATTGTTTTATAGATGTATGGACTAATTTTTCATATGAAAAAATTAAAATAAAAAATGGCGAAGATAAAAAAATTGTAGTAATTGATGAAAAATAGAATAAAATAAGTTGACAAACATATATTAAATAAGTATAATAAGATAGAAATTTAAAAAAAGAAAGAAGAAATATCCATTTTCTCACCTGATTATAATAGTAATAGGTAAAAAGCTTTGTTAAGTCTTTTTAAAGTGGATATTTAAACCCACTTTTTTTATGTTGGAGGTGTCGGGTATCGCAAATAAAGAAAAAAATTTGTTTATTAATGAACAAATAAGAGCAAAAGAAGTTATGGTTATTGGACCTAAGGGTGAACAACTAGGGACAAAAATACTTAAAGATGCATTAACACTTGCATCATATGCTGGATTTGATTTGGTTTTAATCAATCCAAGTAGTAATCCACCAGTATGTAAGATAATGGATTATAATAAATTTAAGTATGAAAACAAGAAAAAAAATAAGGAAAACCTAAAAAAACAAAGAGAAACTAATTTAGAATTAAAAGAGTATCGTTTATCTGTTACAATTGATGTTCATGATTTTGATACGAAAGTAAAACAAGCGTCAAAGTATCTAGAAAAAGGTCATAAAGTAAAAGCATCAATTCGTTTTAGAGGAAGAGAAATGGCTCATACTGATTTAGGTTTAAAGGTTTTATTAAGATTTGCGGAAGCTTTAGAAAGTTGTTCACAAGTTGAACAAAAACCAATCTTAGAAGCTCGTACAATGACTATGATTCTAGCACCCAAAAAAGAAAAATAGGAGGATTTTATGCCAAAATTAAAAACACATAAAGGAACAAAGAAAGTTCTAAATATCAGACAAAGTGGCTCTATTAAAATTGGAAAACCAGGAAGTAGACATAATACTGGTAAAAAACCAGCTAGTTTTAGTAGAAGTTGCGCTAATGGATCTGCTTTAGATAAGACAGATTTAAAGAGAATAAAGAGTTTAATAGTAAAATAAGGAGGAAGAAATATGCCAAGAGTTAAAGGTGGAACAATTCATGCTGCTCGTCGTAAAAAAGTTTTAAACGAAGCAAAAGGATATTTTGGTTCTAAACATCGTTTATACAGAACAGCTAAAGAACAAGTAATGCATTCATTAAGTTATGCTTACAGAGATAGAAGACAAAAGAAAAGAGATTTTAGAAAATTATGGATTACAAGAATTAATGCTGCTTGTCGTCAAAATGACATCAGTTATTCTAAATTCATAAATGGACTAGCTAAAGCAGGTGTTGAAGTTAATAGAAAAATGCTTTCAGAAGTTGCAATTGCTGATCCAAAAGCATTTACAAATTTAGTTAATGTAGCTAAAGCTGGTTTAGAAGGTAAAACTGTTGAAGTAAAAGAAACTAAAAAAGTTGTAAAAGAAGAAACTAAAGATTTTTCTAAATTAACAGTTGCTGAATTAAAAGAGTTAGCTAAAAAAACAAATATTGAAGGTTATACTTCAATGAAAAAAGCTGAATTAGTTGAAGCATTATCAAAATAAGGTGTGAAAACATCTTTTTTTGTCATATTATTATGAAAAAGGAGTTATAGTATGGAATATGAAGTAAGATATTATTTTAATAGCAATTATTTAGATGAAATATTAAATAAATTAAAATCATTTAAAGAATTAAAAAATAAAGAAAGAACATATGAAAAAACTAGTCAATATGATCATTCTGATATTAATAGAAGTTTTTATGATAAAAAAATTGATGGAAGATTTAGAGTTAGAATATCTAAAAATAATCATGAAACTATATCTAAGTTGAGCCTTTAAAAGAAGATTAAATGATACTATTTCTGGAAGTATAAATAAAGAAGAGGAAAAAGAAGTATATTTTGATAATTATGATAATTTTATTTATATTGTTGAAAATGTAATGCATTTTAAGTTAGTAGAAAGTTATGAGAGATATAGAAATGTTTTCGAAAATGATGATGTTGAAATAGCTCTAGATGAGTATCCTTTTGGGTTAGCACTTGAAATTGAAAGTAAGGGTGATAATCCTGATGAAACTATAAAAAAATGGGTTTTGAATTTGGGCTTAAAGTTAAATGACGCATATAGATTATCATGGGATGATAAATATAAGGAATTGTGTGAAAAGCAAAATATAGAACAATATAATATAGTTACGTTTGATAAAAAAATGCCTGAGGTAGAATAAAAAAGCATAAATTTATTTATTTTTAATATAATTATGATATAATACATAAAAAGAAGGTGGACTAATGAAAAATTTATATATCGATTTTGATGGTGTAATTATGGATACTATAAATAAAACGTATCAAATGATGGATGAAGAAAATATTGATAAAAGTGATAATGAAGAGGTGCGAAAATTTTATGAAAATATTGATTGGAAAAGATTGCTTGTTGAAGCTGGAGAAATAAATGGTGCAATTGAAAAAGTTAAGAAACTTAATGATTCTAAAAAATTCAATGTTTCGATATTAACGCATGTTAATTCTCTTGATGAAGCTATAGAAAAAGTAAAATTTATTAGAAAGTTTTATGATGATATAACTGTTATTCCTGTTCCTAAGGCAATATCAAAAACCAAAATGGTTCATACTAAAGATGCTATATTGGTTGATGATTATACTAGTAATTTAGTTGAGTGGAAAAGTGAAGGTGGAATTGGTTTAAAATTTTCTATCAAACCTAAAAAAAGTGATTTTGTTGTTATTGACGATTTAGATAAAATATTTGAGTTGTTTAAGTAGTGTAAATATGTGCAAAAATAAATGTAAAGTGATATTGTTTTGTTTTTTATATGATACAATAATGTAGGAGGATGATTATGGAAAAGAAAAATAATATAGCACTTTGTCTAGTTATAGGGTGCATGATAACTTTATTGGGGGCTTTACTTGGAATTTATGTTGGAAAGGGATTAGTTGATTGTACTTGTGATAAAGATTGTAATACAAATAAACCTTCAGAAGTAGTTGAAAATGTTAAAAAATCAAAAATTGTAGATATTGGTTGGGCTTCGCTTGCTGTACTTGATGATGGTAATGTATATGTTAAATTAAGAGACAATTATATTATTTTTAACATTTATGATGAGGAAACAAGAAAAATATATGAAAATACAGTAAAAAATTATAAATCATATACATTAAAAAATCTTGATTATTCAAATCATTATAATGGAACGTTTACTGGAATGAAGTTGAATGTAAAAGATGTAGATAATATTTATTCTTATGCTACTGGCCATACAATAAAAGATACAACTGGATTACTATTATTAAATCAAGATAAAACTGTTTCAATAATATCAGTAAAATCATTAATAAATGGTAAAACAGAGGTAACTAAGATTCCTGAGTTAAAGGATATAAAAGAAATATATACTGATACATCAGGTCAAGCAGCTGACACATATGCAGTAGATAATAATGGAACAGAATATAAAATACGTGATTATTTAAAAACAGATTATTAGGCAAATATACATTTGATAATATTAAAAGAATTAAATAATTAAAATGGGGAAAAATAGATATATAATCTATTTTTTTCTTGCATTGAATTATAAAACAATATATAATTAGATAGGAGATGATTATATGTTAATATTAGCAAAAGCAACAATGGCAATGATGATTGGTTTTATATTAGCAATAATACTAGGATTAATATTAATACCAATATTAAGAAAATTTCACATTGGACAATCAGTAAGTATATATTTACAAGAAAAACATAAGAAAAAAAATGGTATTCCAACAATGGGTGGTTTAATATTTATAATAACAACAATTGTAACGGTAATTATATTATTACTAATGAAAAAAATTGAGTTTTCGGAAAATTTATTTATTTTAATGTACGTTTTTGTTGCATATGGAATACTAGGATTTATAGATGATTATTTAATAGTTGTTAAAAAAAATAATAAAGGATTAACCGAATTACAAAAATTATTGGGTCAACTATTTATTGCACTAGGTTTTTACATAATATATATGAAAAGTGGTCATCCACCAGTACTTGAAGTAAATGCTTTTGGATTAAACATAGATATTAATTTTGGACCGTTTTATATATTATTCATAATGTTTATAATGGTTGCAAGTAGTAATGCTGTAAATTTAACAGATGGTTTAGATGGATTAGCAGGTGGATTATCAATCATTTCATTTTTATGCTTCGCTTTAATAGCATGGAATTCTAAATGGATAGTTGGATATGAAGATAGATCGGAAGAGCGTCG
>CAJKKJ010000067.1 GCA_905200435.1 uncultured Bacillota bacterium
TTTTTCAAATTCACTTATAGCTAGTTCTATTTGTTCTTTTAATTGTTCTAATTTTTTTCTTTCTTCTTCTCTTATTTTATTCGCTTCATCAGCTTTTTTTGTTTCTTCTTCTATTATACTATCTAATACATCTTTACCATCTGTTTTTAAGGATTCACTTAAAACTTCTTTATCAAATACAACTCTTATATCTAATCCTTTATATGCTTCTAGGTAATCTAGTTTTAATAAAACTTCATTTTGGGAAACTATACTTGTTTCTCCGGTTAATGGACCATGTCCCCAAACTTTTATTGTTTTATTATTGTTTGGAATAATAAACTTTACATTAACATTACTTACTGGTTCTCTTAAACTTGTAAATATATTGTATCCTACTTCGCCTACATCATTGTGTTTTATGGCCATGTTTTTTACTATGTATTCTATATAAAATAGTCTATCTTTTTTTGATGGATTATATATTCTAATACTTATTCCACCGCTTACATTTGTTATTGTATAATACCCATAATCTCCTTTTGATGCACTTCCTACTTCTTTGAATGTATCTCCATTATCATTTAACACATTAAAATCATTTGATGTTTTTTTTATGCCTTTTACATTTATTACTTCTATGTTCGTTCCTGCATATATATTGTTTCCATAGTATAGTTCTCTATCAAATCCATTATATGTTCCATCTAAACTGAATACTTCTCTTACTTTTATGTCGCCTGTATTTAGTACTGTTGCTTCCATATAATAGTCTTCTACTGTTGCATTTACATAAAATGGTATTATTAATAATAAAAATAAAATTATTTTTTTCATAAATCTCCTTTAAAAAAACCAAAAGTTAGAATTGAACTTTTGGTGTTTCTTTATCTGCTTCTGATACTTTAAAAAACTCTTCAGGTTTGAAACCGAATATTGCAGCAACTATACTTGATGGGAACATTTCAATTTTATTTTTATAAGTTAATACTGAATCGTTATAAAATTGACGAGTTGTTGCGATTTTATCTTCAGTATCTTTTAAATTGCCTTGTAGTTCCATAAAGTTAGCATTTGCTTTTAATTCAGGGTAAGATTCACTTAGCGCAAATAAATGTGTTAATGCTTGTGTTAATTCGCCATTAGCTTCTGCTGAATCGTGTACGTTTGTAGCACTTACAGCTTTATTACGAGCATTTATTACAGCTTCTAAAGTTCCACTTTCATGTTTAGCATAACCTTTTACTGTCTCTACTAAATTAGGGATTAAATCCGCTCTTCTTTTAAGTAAAACATCTATTTGAGCCCATTGATCTTTAACTCTATTTCTTAAAGCAACTAATCCATTGTATGTTGACATAACCCATAAAAGAATTAAAACAACCACAATGATTAATATAATCCACCATTGCATACTCCATATCCTCCATTCATTTTTTATTCTATCATATATTCATAATAAAATCAATGTATAATTGATGAAAAATATACCAAAATATTGATGGAGGATTTATGAATATTGATATTAGAAAAAGTATTATTAATAATTTTAAGGGTAATGATGCACAAGAAATAATGGTTTCTATCAATGAATCTATTAAAAAGGGTGATGAGATTACTTTGCCTGGCTTGGGAGTTTTTTTTGAACTTTTATGGAATAATGCTGATTTAACTTTAAAAAAAACTATTATTGAGAAAATTCAAAAATCTCTTTAATAGTTTTTTTAATCTAATTTTTCTATTTGTTTTACAACGATTTGATACTCATTATATCTTCTTTCTACATGGCCGAATACATGTATAATGTCATTTACATTTATGTTATTTATTTTTTCATATACTTCTTTGAATAATACTAAACTTACTTTATTTAGATTGTCTGTTCCATCTATAAATGCCATGTAATCATTATTTTTTGTTTTTGTTTTTTTTATTTTGGTTACCATTGTAACTATATCAACATCTTTATCAAAATATTTGTCAATATCACTTATATTTATTGCATTTTTATATTTTATTGAATATTCATTTATTAAATCTTGTCCGATTGTTAATCCTAAGTATTCTTTTTCAAGCATCATTAGTTCTTTTTTACTGAATTCTTCATATTTTGTTAGTTCAAAGAATGAATCATCTACTAGATCTCCTAATTCAGAATAATTACATATTAGTTCTATATTTGATAAAAGGGTTCTTCTATTGTATTCGAATGAATCAAATGCTCCACTTGATATTAATGATTCTAAAATGGTTTTATTTGTTTTTACTCTTTTGACAAAGTCAAATATATTTTGAAATTTTTTCTTATTTCTTTCTTCTACTAAATTTGTTACAAAACCAGTTCCTATTCCTTTGATACTTGTTAATGGCAAATATACTTTATTGTCTTTTACCTCATATAAATTAGTACTTATATTTATGTTTGGTTTATTTATATTTACACCGCTTATTCTTGCTTCGTATATGTAGTTATTTATTTTTTCATCGGCATTAAAATATGTTAATAAACTTACATAAAAACATTCTTTATAGTGAGCTTTAATATAAGCCATTTGGTATGCAAGATAAGCGTATGCGACTGAATGGGATTTATTGAATCCATATTGGGCGAATTTTTTTATGTCTTCGAATACTTTTTTACTTGTTTCTAGACTGTAACCATTTTTTAAAGCACCTTCAATAAATTTTGTATAATTTTTTTCCATTACGCTTTCTTTTTTCTTACTCATTGCTCTTCTTAAGATATCAGCTTCACCTAATGTATATCCGGCCATTTTACTTGCTATTAACATTATTTGTTCTTGGTATATCATTACTCCATATGTTGGACTTAGAATATTTTTTAGTCTTTCATCATAATAATTTGGTTTTATTTTTCCTTTTTTATAATTAATATACAAATCTATATTATTTGCTGGTCCTGGTCTAAATAAAGCATTCGCGACTACTATATCATCGAATGAATTGACATCTAGTCTTTTTAGAAAATTTATCATACCGCTTGATTCAAATTGAAATATACCTAATGTGTTTCCGTTTTTAAAAATATCAAGTGTTTTTTGATCATTTAGTGGAATTTTTTCAATATCAAATGTATCATCTATTTCTCTTACTTTTTTGATTGAATCTCTTAGGATACTTAAGTTTTTTAGACCTAGAAAATCCATTTTTAAAAGTCCTATTTGTTCTAGATATTCAGGTGTATAACCAGCTATGTAACTTTCACCATTTAATACCATTGGAACTGATTGTGCTAGGTCATTATTGCTCATTACTATTCCTGCTGCATGCATTGTTATGTTTCTTTTTAGTCCTTCTAGAAGTAGTCCTAGCTTATATAGTTTTTTTAGTTCATATGTTGTTAGATATTTTTTTATGTTTTCATAGTTATCTTTTAGTAATAATTTGGGATTGATGTTTTTGCTTAAATCATTTACATCTAGTTCCATAACACGTGCTAAATCTCTTATTACAGCTCTTGATTTTAGGGTACCGAATGCTATTATGTTCGCCACTTTATTGTTTCCATATTTGTTTTTGCAGTAATTTATTACTTCTTCTCTTCTATCGAATTCAAAGTCTATATCTATATCGGGCATTGTTACTCTTTCTATGTTTAAAAATCTTTCGAATAGAAGGTTATATTTTATAGGATCTATTTCTGTTATGTCTAAAACATATGATATTAGTGAGCCGGCAGCACTTCCTCTTCCTGGACCTACTAGTATTTTTTGATCTTTGGCATATTTTACATAATCGTGTACTATCAAAAAGTAATCACAGAATCCCATTTTATTTATTATTTCTAATTCGTACTTTAATCTATCTAAATATATTTTTGGTACTGTTTCACCAAATTTTATTTTCGTTCCTTCTACTATTTTTTGTTTTAATAATTTATAACTATCTTCATTACTATATTTTAATATTTCTTCTTTATGGTCTAAATTTAAATTTATTTTGTTTATTATTTGTTCTATTATTTTATCTTGTATTATTTCAAATGTTACATTTTCTATATTTGGAATATTTTCTATTTTTTCATTTTTATCTATTGCTTCTAAATATTTTAGTGCTGGTTCATTTTCTTTGCCTAAACTTCTTATTTCTTTAAAATATAATTTATTAATGTCATAAAATTCAAAATTATATATTGGTTTATCGTTTATTAAAATGATGTCTTCATAGTCTTTTAAGCCATATCTTGATATTAGTAATAGGTTTTTGAATCCATTATAGTTTTTTGCAAATAGATATATTTTTTTATTTTCATAAATGTACTCTAATCCGATGATACATTTAATATTATTTTGTTTACAGGCATTATAAAATTCTAGTGATCCACATAGGTTATTATCACATAAACTTAAAACATTTATATTATTTTTTTTTGCATATTCTATTAAATCATTTATTTTGATTAAACTTTTTAATAAACTGTAATCGCTTTTTATATTTAGTGAACCGTATTTCATATTGTGCCTCCTTTTTAATTTTATCATATTTTTTAATATTTTGGCTTAAAATATTTGACTTATTCTCAAATATATGTTAAAGTTATTAGAGCAAACGCAAAAAAGAGATTGAAGGAGAAGTGAGAATATGGCAAAGAAATTAACTGCAAAAGCACCTCTATTTGGTAATAATAGATCACATTCTTGTAGAGCTACTAAACATAAACAAAACGTAAATTTACAAAAGGTAACATTAGATGATGGTACAGCTGTAAGAATGAGTGCTCGTGAATTAAGAACTTTAAAAAAATATAGTTAGTTTTATCTAACTATTTTTTGTTATCTTTTTAATTTTAGTATTTTTACTTTTTCTTGAGTTATGATGTTTATTTTTTCTTTATTTAATTGTTTTTCTTTTTTTTATTTGTTTGATTTATTTTGTTATTTCTTTCTTCTAATTTTTTTATTATTAGTTCATTTATTCTTATTGTATTATATCTTTGTAGTATTATACAATATATATTTATTATTAAGAGAGTTATATTTAAAATATTTAAATTTGTTGTTAATGGTTTTATTAATGCTATTAGTGCTAGTAAATGAATTGTTGTATTGAATTTTATTTTCTTTTTATAATTGATTATATTTTCTAGATTCAATTTTTTTCCTATTACATAGTTACTTTGCTTTTCATATAAGTTTTTGTTATTTTCTTCTTTAGATTCTTTTTTTATGGAATGTATTATATATTGTATTTCTTATTTTGAATATAATTTTTTTAAATTTTTTTATTCCTATTGTTTCATATATTTTTATTTCTATTTGTTCTCGTTTTTTCATACTTTTCTCCACTTGATGTATTATTATAACATGTTTTATTCAATCAAAAAAAGAAAAAGTTTTTAGACTTTTCCCTTTATTTTGAAATAATAGAATTAATTAAATTACTTATTTCAGTTGGATTTTCAATTGATAATCCCTCAATCAATCTTGCTTCAGCATATAAAACTTTAGCATATGATTTTAATTCTTCTTTGTCATTTTCATATAAATCTTTTAGTTTATTTGTAATCGGATGATTCATATTAATTTCAAGTACTTTTTCAGCATTAATTCTCTCATCTGTTGGCATTGCATTAATAACTTTTTCCATCTCAACAGAAACATCACCTTTAGTTGTTAAACAAACAGAATGATTTTTTAATTTATTTGTAAACTTTACATCAGAAATACTAATTGCATCTTTCATAGTATTTAATAAATCTTTATTTTCTTCATTAAATTTTTCTAATTCAGGACTACTTTCTAAATTCAAGTTTTCATTTGCAACATTTACAAACTTATGACCATCATATTC
>CAJKKJ010000068.1 GCA_905200435.1 uncultured Bacillota bacterium
ATTAGTATTTTATATGTGGTTAATGGTTATAGTTGGTGTAATTGCACTCATTTTTTTAGATACTTTAGAATTAAATATTGTTTTAGTACTTAAAGGTATTGCTATATATATACTTGTATATCAGATGTATTTTAATGTACTTGGTTTATATCAAAATATGGTAGAATATGAGATGGGAAAAGACTATATTAATTATATTGTTGCTGCAATTTTTTCTATAATAAGTATAACTATTATTAGTATTGTATTTAAAATAGAATATATAACTTTAAAAATAAATGTACTTGCAGGTATTTTTATATCAGGAATATTAATAATATATAGATTTTTATTAAAGTCAGTTTTAAATAAAGGAACAGTTTCTATTAAGGGAAATCATGACGCAAGTAATAATTTATTAATTATTGGAGCAGGTATTAGCGCTAGGGAAATAATCATTACTATTTTAAATAATATGCGTGATAAATATAATATTGTTGGTTTAATAGATGATGATAGAAGTAAATTTAATCATAAATTATTGGGAATTAAGGTAATTGGAACAAGATATGATATACCAAGAATTGTTAAAGAAAAAGATGTTGATTTAATATTTGTTGCAATTAATAAAATAGATCCAGCTTCTAGAAAAGAAATACTAAATATTTGTCAAGATGCTAATGTTAAAACGAGGGTTTTACCAACAACAGAAGCTTTAATTGATAGGCAAGGTGTATTAAATAGTTTAAGAGATGTTGAGATTGAAGATTTACTTGGTCGTGAACCAATTGTATTAGAAAATAAGAATATTAAAAATATTATAAAAAATAAAGTTGTTTTAGTAACTGGTGGTGGGGGATCAATTGGTTCCGAACTATGTAGACAAATAATTAAATATAATCCAAGGAAATTAATTATATTTGATATATATGAAAATAATTTGTATGATATTCAAATGGAATTATTAAGTGATTATCCAAAGATGAATATTGAGGCAATAGTTGGTAGTGTGAGAGATAAAAATTGTTTGAATAATTTATTTTCTAAATTTCATCCAGATTTAGTATTTCATGCTGCTGCTCATAAACATGTTCCTTTAATGGAAAGAAGCCCGCTTGAAGCAATAAAAAATAATGTTTTTGGGACATATAATGTAGCTAATGTAGCTTCTGATTATGGTGTTTCAAAATTTGTTCTTATTTCAACTGATAAAGCTGTAAATCCAACTAATATAATGGGTGCATCTAAAAGATTGTGTGAAATGATTATTCAACAAAAAAATAAAACAAGTAAAACAGATTATGTTGCTGTTAGATTTGGAAATGTACTTGGTAGTAATGGTTCCGTAATTCCGCTTTTTAAAAAGCAAATTGCAAAAGGTGGACCAGTTACTGTTACTGATAAGGAAATAACTAGATTTTTTATGACAATTCCTGAAGCGGTACAGTTAATACTTCAAGCTTCTTCTTATGCAGAAGGTGGCGAGATATTTGTTTTGGATATGGGTAAACCGGTTAAAATTTATGATTTAGCTGTTAGTTTAATTAAACTTATGGGATATGAACCAAATAAAGATATCATGATTGAGATAACAGGATTAAGGCCAGGAGAAAAATTATATGAGGAGATTTTGATGGCTGAAGAGGGATTAACGGCAACTAAACATAATAAGATATTTATTTCTAAGCCTTCAGATTTTTCTAAGGAAGAATTAGAAATAGGATTAAGAAATTTAAGAAAATTAGAATATAATGATAAATATAGTCCAAGGAAGGTTGTAGAAGTAATGAAGAGTGTTGTTTCTACATATAAGGATTCCGAGGAATTTAATAAAAAAAGTAGGAAGGATGATAATAATGAATAGAAAATTAATGAATGTTCCTTTTTCACCCCCTGATATAAGTGATGAAGAAATTAATGAGGTTGTTGATACTTTAAGGTCTGGTTGGATAACAACTGGTCCAAAAACAAAATTGTTTGAAAGTAAGATTGCTGAGTTATGCCATACTAGTAAAGCAGTATGTTTAAATTCTGCAACTGCTGCTTTAGAGCTTACTTTAAGAGTTTTGGGAATTGGTCCTGGTGATGAAGTAATAGTACCTAGTTACACATATACTGCTTCTGCTAGTCCAGTTTATCATGTGGGTGCAAAGATTGTAATGGTTGATATTGAAAAAGATACTTACCATATTGATTATGCAAAATTAAATGATTTAATTAATGAAAAAACAAAAGCAATTATAGCTGTTGATATAGCTGGAATAATAGAAAATTATGATGAAATTAGGAAAGTTGTTGATCAAAATAAGGATAAATTTGTTCCTAATAATGATATTCAAAAATTGTATAATAGAATAATTGTAATTGCTGATTCTGCACATGGTTTGGGTGCTGTGCAAAATGGTAAAAAAGCTGGTGAGATAGCTGATTTTACGACATTTTCTTTTCATGCTGTTAAAAATTTGACAACTGGTGAGGGTGGTGCTGCTACTTGGGTTGATGTAGAAGGCTTGGATAATGAAAAATTATATAAACAATATCAATTACTATCTTTACATGGTCAAACAAAGGATGCTTTGCATAAGAATGGTTTGGGTAATTGGGAATATGATATAGTTGCACCTTATTATAAATGTAATATGACGGATATTATGGCTTCAATAGGTCTTGCTCAACTTAGAAGATACGATGGTTTACTTAAAAGAAGACATGATATAATTAAAAAATATAATGAGGCATTTAAAGATTTGAATTTAACTGTTTTGAATCATGAAGATAAAAACCATAGATCATCAGGTCATTTATATTTAGTAAGAATTAATGGAATTGATGAGGAAGAAAGAAATAACATTATAATAGAAATGGCTAAGAGGGGTATTTCTACTAATGTTCATTATAAGCCATTGCCTAAATTAACTGCTTATAAGAATTTAGGATTTGATTTAAATGATTATCCTAATAGTTATAATCAATATAAGAATGAAATTACATTACCTTTATATAGTAAATTAACTGATGAAGAAGTTGATTATATAATAGATAACTTTAAGGAAGTACTAAAGGATGTTGAAAAAATTTAACGATTTACCAGAATTTATGCAAAATGATGATGTAAAAAAATATTATGATATTTTGCACAAAAAAAGATTTGGTTTATTTATAAAGAGAGCTTTTGATATTGTTATATCTTTGATATTATTAATTATTCTTTCTCCTTTATTTTTGATTATTTCTTTATTAATAAAGGTAGATTCTAAAGGTCCAGTATTTTATAGACAAAGTAGAATTACTAAGTATGGTAAAGAATTTAGAATTTTTAAGTTTAGAACAATGATTGTAGGAGCTGACAAGAAGGGAAGTTTAGTTACTTTAAAAGATGATGATAGAATAACAAGAGTTGGTAATAAAATTAGGAAAATTAGACTAGATGAACTACCACAATTATTAAATGTTTTTATTGGTGATATGTCATTTGTTGGGACAAGGCCTGAGGTTAAAAAATATGTTGATTGTTATTCTGATGAGATGAGCGCGACTTTGCTTATGCCAGCAGGTATAACATCAGATGCAAGTATTATGTATAAAGATGAGGATAAAGTAATTGAGAAATATTTAAAAAATGGCGAAAAAGTTGATGATATTTATGTTAAAAGAATATTGCCAGAAAAGATGAAATATAATTTTGATTATATAAAAAAATTTAATGTATTTAGAGATTTAAAGATATGTATAAATACTGTTGTGAAAGTGGGTAAGTAGTAATGAGCAAAGATTTGGTTTCTATAATAACACCAACATATAATTGTGCTAAGTTTATTGGTGCTACGATTGAATCTGTTTTAAATCAAACATATCAGAATTTTGAAATGATAATTGTTGATGATGCTTCTAAAGATAATACTGAAGAGGTTGTAAAATCATTTAAAGATAAGAGAATAAAGTATATTAGATTAAGTAAAAATAGTGGTCCTGCTGTTGCTAGAAATAGGGCGATGGAGGAAGCTAAGGGAAAATATATGGCGTTTCTTGATAGTGATGATTTATGGAAAAAAGAGAAACTTGAAAAACAAATTAATTTTATTAAAAAAAATAAATATAAGATTATTTGCTCTGACTATGAACAAATTGATGAGGAAGGCAATAAGTTAAATAAGATAATTCCTTGCAAGAAAAAAGTTAATTATAATGGTATTTTACTTAGCTGTCCTGTTGGTAATTCGACTGTGTTTTATGATGTATCAAAGTTGGGTAAGTTTAAGGTTCCTAATATTAGAAAAAGAAATGATGATGCTTTATGGCTTCAAATACTAAAAAAGGAAGAATATATGTATGGACAAAAGGAAGTATTAATGGAATATAGGATACGACAAAATTCTGTTTCAAGTAATAAACTTTCTTTAATAAAGTATCATTGGCAATTATATAGAGAGATTGAACATTTATCTGTTATTAGATCTGTGTTTCATATAGCTGTTTGGGGATTTATAAAGGTATTTCATATAAAGTAGGTGTTTTTTAGATGTATAAGATAACAATATGTGGTCATTTTGGGGGAAATAAAGAATTTTTGGATGGTCAAACTGTTAAAACTAAAAATTTATATAAAGCATTAGTTAATAAATATGGTGATGAACAAGTTAATAAAATTGATACATATAATTGGAAAAAGAATCCTTTTAAAATGCTTTTAAATTGTATTAGAGCTTCTAAAAATTCTGAAAATATAATTATTCTTCCTGCTCACAATGGTGTTAAGGTATTCGTGCCACTTTTTGTTATTTTGAATAAAAAACATAAATTTAGACTATTTTATGATGTCATTGGTGGATGGTTACCAAGTTATATTGAAAACAAAAAAAGTTTGATAAAAAATCTTAAAAAGATTGATAAAATATTTGTTGAAACTAACAAAATGAAAAAAGACTTAGAAAAAATGGACTTTGATAATATAGAAAAATTGGTTAATTTTAAAACTATTAAGCCTATTAAAACGGAAAATTTAAAATTGAAATTTAATAAGCCTTACCATATATGTACATTTTCCAGAGTTATGAAGGAAAAAGGAATTGAAAATATTGTTAATGTTGTAAAAAAAATAAATAAAAAGGAAATACTGTACACTTTGGATATATATGGTCCAGTAGATGATAAGTACAGAGATGATTTTGAAAAATTGCAAAATAGTTTTCCTAATTATATCAAATATAAAGGATGCATAGATTCAAACTTGTCTACTAAAATTATACAAAATTATTATTTATTAATATTTCCTACTAGATTTAAAACAGAGGGAATACCTGGTACTATTATTGATTCATATTTTTCTGGGGTTCCTGTAATAGCTACAAAGTGGGAAAATGTATTTGATATTGTTGATGATAATAAAACTGGATATGTAATCGATATGTATGATGATGCACAATTAGAAGAAAAACTATTATTTTGTTTGGATAAAAAAAATGTTGTTGGTTTGAAAGAAAATACTTTGATTAAAGCACAAGAGTTTGTTGCTGATGTAGCAATTGAAAAATTGATAAAGTATTTGAAATAGGTGTAAGATGAAGAAATTATTATGTATTGTGTCTAGTATGGATAGAGGCGGTGCGGAAACTTTTTTGATGAAAATTTATCGTCAATTGGATAAAAGTAAGTACCAGATGGATTTTTGTGTTTCAAAAAAAGAAAGTGGTTTTTATGATGAAGAAATAAAAAAATTGGGTGGAAAAATATTTTATGTACCACCAAAATCTAAAAATCCTTTTAAAACTTTTAGTGCCATTAAA
>CAJKKJ010000069.1 GCA_905200435.1 uncultured Bacillota bacterium
AAATCTTGAAGATAATTTATTTGAACTAAAAGTTCTAAATGATTATTTTGATTCTGTATTTAATGATTTTGAAAATGAACGTATTGGTAGAAAGGATTATGAAGAAACCAATCAAAAATTCTATGCTAGACTTGTTAAAATGAATAATGCTATTAGAGAGATTAAATCTCAGATTGGTGATTTAAAAAATGCTTATAGTTTATCAGAAGATGATATTGAAACACTTAATAATATTGCTGATTCTTTGAAAAACTTAAATAGTGATTATCAAATTTTAATTAATCATACTAGTAATAATGTATTTGCTTATTCAAAATTAATTAAAGAAATTGAAAATTTAAATTATAGGTTAATTAATTTGGAGAATAATTTAGATTCTAGTTTGGATACTATTGGTAATATGCGTGAAGATGAAGCTAGAGCTAGAGAACAACTTGAGGAAATTAAAGTTGTTATGAGAAAAGCAAAGATAAAGATTCATGAATATAATTTACCTGTTATTCCTGATATTTATGAAACAGAATTGAAAGAAGCTGCTGATGCTGTTAAGGAGATTGTTAAAGAGCTTGATCAAAAACCTATAACTATTGAGGTTTTGAATACAAGGGTTGATACTGCTAGGGATTTATCTTTAAAAGTTCTTAGAAGAAGTGAGGAAATTAATAGGTGTGCTCATCTTGCAGAGATGGCTATTGTATATGGTAATAGATTTAGACCTGTTAGTTCGGAAGTTAATAGACAACTAAATTATAGTGAAAATCTTTATTATAAGGGAGAGTATAAAAAATCTCTTGAATTAACGGCTAATATGCTTGAAAAGATTGAGCCTGGTATTTACAATAAATTAGTTAAAAAATATGTTAATGATTAACTTTACATAGAAAGTGTAAAGTGATAAAAATAGTAATTTCCTTTTTTCAATGGTAAATTTATTAAAATATGGTGGAATTCGTCTAAGGCGAATTTCTTTTTTCTTTGCTTCATTTTAGAATAAGTCTCATTTTACAAGTATTTCTAATTTTTTAGCATCAATTGACAAATCTACTGATAAATGAAAAAAAATCAGTAATTTTGTTAAGAAAGAAAATTAATGGAAAGGATGACAATAAAAGAGTTTGAAGAAGAAAGTAATATTGAAATCATTGAATCCATAATGAGAATGAATAATGGATATGTTACTTCAAAAAAATTTTAGATAGGATTGATCATTATATATTATTTTTCCTAAAAAATTATAAAATGAATTTTAAATTTAGAAAAAATAATGTATAATATATCAGTCGGAGGAAATATATGGATAAATTAATTTTAATTAAATATGGAGAATTAACTACTAAAAAAGATAATAGAAAATTTTTTATAAAAGAATTAGTAAATAATATTAGAAAAAAAATAGATGATATAGAAATAGAATATAGCTTAGATAGAATGTATATAAAAAGTAATAATATCGATGATACAATATCTAAACTAAAAGAAGTATTTGGTATTTATAGTATAATTGAATGTTACAAAGTAAACACTAATATTGATGAAATAAAAGATACAATCTTAAATTTATTAAAAAATAAAAATTTTAAAACATTTAAAGTTGTAACTAAAAGATCAGATAAGTCTTTTCCTATTTCCTCAATGGAATTTAGCAGTAAAATTGGTGGTGTTATTTTAAAAAATATAGAATCAAAAGTAGATGTTCATAATCCTGATATTTATGTAAACATTGAAATTAAGAATGGTTATACTTATATTTATACAAATGAAATAAAAGGTTTGGGTGGATATCCAGTTGGTGTTCAAGGAAAAGGATTGCTAATGTTATCTGGTGGTATTGATTCACCTGTTGCTGGTTATTTGGCTTTAAAAAGGGGAATAGATGTAGAATGCATATATTTTGATTCACCACCTCATACATCAATTGAAGCAAAAAATAAAGTAATTGATTTAGCAAATATCTTAAATAAATATAGTGGCAAAATAAAAATTTTTGTTGTACCTTTTACAAAATTACAAGAAACAATTTATAAAAATGTTCAAAATGAATATATGATTACAATTATGAGAAGAATGATGTATCGTATTGCTCATAAATTAGCTCTTAAAAATAAATGCAAAGTTATAATAAATGGTGAATCAATTGGTCAAGTTGCAAGTCAAACACTAACTAGTATTAATACTATTAATAGTGTTACTAATTTTCCTATTATTAGACCAGTTTGTTGTTTAGATAAATTAGAAATAATTGAAATATCAAAAAAAATTGGTACGTATGATATTAGTATTAGACCATATGAAGATTGTTGTACTGTATTTGTTCCTAAACATCCTTCTATTAATCCAGATATAAATAAATGTTTAGAATTTGAAAAGAATTTTGATTATGAATCATTAATTGATGAAGCAATTGATAATGTTCAAGTTATTTATAAATTAGATAGAAATAAACATAGTGATTTATTGTAAAAAATTACCATTATAATTTATTTCATCTTACACATTATATTAATGTGATGGAGGTGAAATAAATGAATACAAACAATAAGTTCGTAACAAATGGTTCAAAACAAGCTATCGATAAAATGAAATATGAAATAGCTAGTGAATTAGGTGTTAATTTAGGACCTGATACAACTGCTCGCGCTAATGGTTCAGTAGGTGGAGAAATCACTAAAAGATTAGTTCAAATGGGTGAACAACACTTAGGATCATATCAAGCTAAATAACAATAGAATAGCCTAGGCTATTCTTTTTTTTACAAAAAAAGTGTTATCCTTTAATAACACTTTCTTTGAATTCTTTATCTTTTGTTTTTGAATCATATATACAAGAAGTTTTATATTCCATATCAAATATAGGACTAATATTTTTTTTATAACTATTAACTATTTTCATATCAGTTTTAATACTTGATAAATACTTCTGACCTTTTTTTGAAAATCCTAACACTCTTATATAATTTATATTTCTATCAGCATTTTTTTCTGTTTGGCATAATACATGAACTAATAATCTTTTAATCCTATTATAAGTATATCTTTTACATTTTACTTTTAATATAAAATCATCTAAATTATTTGAGTTATAAATATATTTTTTCAGTCTATTTTCAATTCCTTCATCCATACCCAATATATTATTTAAATTATTGCTTGATATAATTTGATATTTTATTAAATCAAAATAATCACTTAAATCTCTATATTCAATTAAAGATACATCATAAGGTAGATAATCTTTTATATCAATATTATTCTTTAAACCATTTCTAATAGCAGTACTAGAACAGATTTTATTTAATTTATTTGAATTATAATCACTTGTTCTTTTGATGGTATAAGCTTTAATATTATAATTGTTTTTGATAATTTCTTTGATATAACTAATTCCAAGTATATCATTTGGTTTATCTACATTTTCATCGTATAAATTAGAAATAGCTTTTGGATAACTAATATTATTATTAATTATATTTTTTATTTTTTCATCATTATTTAATTGTATTTTAGCTAAACTATATAATTTATCAATATCATCACATTCAGAGCCAAATACTAATGTATCTATTTTTAATTCATTTAGAATTTTTAAAGCTGCATAAGCAAAATAATCAGCACTTTGAGTTGCAAAAAGATAAGGAAGTTCAACTACAACATCAATACCATTTCCTAAAGCAATCTTTGTTTTATTCCATTTATTAATAATACTAACATCTCCGCGCTCTGTAAAGTTGCCACTCATAATGCAAATTATAGAATGATCAGGAAATAATTTCTTTATTTCTTCAATAAAATACTTATGTCCATAATGGAATGGGTTAAATTCAGCAATAATACCTACAGATTTCATAATATCACCAATATAATAATATCATAAAAACTTGCATTTTGTTATATTTTTTTGTATAATACTTTAAGAAAGGCGTGATGGTGTGAAATTTATGAATATAGATATTACAAAGTTAAGAAGTAATTTTGAAAAAATAATTAATATTGATGAAGAAGTAAATAATATTACCGAAGGTCTTGAAGGAACGGATATAAAAAGAATAAAAAATTTAAAAATTACAGGCTATATAGATAGAGATGTTATGGACGAATATCATATTTATCTAAAAATAGAGGGTACGTTGATACTAGAATGTGCAATTACATTAAAAGATGTAGAATATCCAGTATCAATAGAAATTGATGATAATTATGAAGATTTAATGGCTGAAATAGGAGAAAATGTAAAAAATATAACAAATTCACTTGATATTTGGCCAATTGTATGGCATAATGTATTATTGGTTGTACCAATGCGTGTTGTAAGTCCTGGAGCTGAAGCTGAAGTTACAAAAGGCGATGGTTGGGAATTTATAAGCGCTGAAAATAACGAGAAAGAGGTGTAAACATGGCTGTACCATTTAGAAAAGTAAGTAAAACTAGCGGAAGAATGCGTCGCACACACTATAAAATAAGTGCTAATGCTACAACAACATGTCCAAAATGTGGAGCAGAAATTAGACCACATCGTGTATGTAAAGAATGCGGAACATATAAAGGAAAAGATGTAGTTGCTAAAAAAGAAGAAAAATAACATTTATGTTGTTTTTTTTTTCATTTAATGATAACATTATAATGGTGATAGAATGAAAAAAGGTTTTACATTAATAGAACTACTTGCTGTATTAGTTTTAATTGGTAGTTTATTTATGGTTGTAATAAGTATGATAAGTGGTCAAATAAAAAATCAGGAGAAAGATATAAATGAAGCTGAACTAAAAACCTTCTGCGCGGCTTCAAAATTATATATAAATAAGAGTGGTTACAATAATGTTTTAAAAGAAGTAAAATTAATTGATTTAGAAAAGAGTGGTTTTTTAACTAATTTAAATCAAAAATATAAAGAAAAAACATTATATGTCGGATATAAAGATAATTATTTTTGTTGTTGTACAAAAAAAGATGCTAAAAAAGAATTATCTGAAGATAATTCTACATGTAATGATATAGAAGTATGTAAAGGATTGTTTTAAATACATAATCCAAGAACTATGAAGTAACTTATTAAACTAGAACCACCATATGAAATAAATGGTAGAGTTATACCTGTTATTGGGAGTAGTCCTAGTGTCATACCAATATTTTGAAGTTGCTGATATAAAAGCATGGAAACTAAGCCGATTATTATATATTTGGTGCATCCATGTTTTTTAAATGCCATATTGACTAATTTGATATCAAAAATGGTAATTATACAAATTAATAAGAATGAACCAATAAAACCATAATTGGATGCAAAAACTGCAAATATATAATCTGTTCCTGCTTCTGGAAAATAGAGTGGAGTATTTCTGAAACCATATCCAAATAAAGAAGCTGCTCCTATTGATCCTAGTCCATTTAGTAATTGATATCCTGATGAGTTTTTCCATGATAAAATTCGTTCAAGTCTTAATGATAGTGAAGAACCAAATATTTTTGTAAATATGTTATTGAAATAATAATATAAAACTAATAGAGAAGATATAATTATTAATAATAACAGAAAAAAATATATAAACCATTTGTAATTTATTCCTGATATAAATAAGTAACTAAACATTATTACAAAGTATATAATTACATTGCCTGTATCTGGCTCGAGAAATGTTAAGATACTTGGAATTAGAGTAATAATAAATAATTTCATAATTAGCTTAAACTCATCTTTTATTGATGATTTATTTT
>CAJKKJ010000070.1 GCA_905200435.1 uncultured Bacillota bacterium
GGAAGTATTGAAGGTAGTACTGGTAATGCAGTATTTGTTTTAAGAGATACTGAAGATGGAGAGTCATGGAGTAATAAGGTAATTAGTTTAGGTCAAATAAATCCAGGGGATAGTGGATCATTTGATGTTGTAATGGATGCAAGTGGAAGTACTGTAGATATGTATGCAACACTTAGTATAGATAGAGGTAGTGGAGATACAGAATTACCAACTAACTTAAAGTTTTATACAACAAGTGATCATAAAAGTGAATTACATAAATATTATTCATTTTTAGAAAAGAGTGGAACAAATAAAGAAACATTAACAATATATTGGTACTGGAATCCATATATAGATGATGTAGAAGATACAAAGTATATAAATAAAAGTTTTAATGCAAGTATAAATGTAAGTGCAGTTCAGATAAGTGAATATGCCATGATGAATAATGGAAGTTGCGCGACTTATGATGAAGAAACAGGTGATGAGATAACTTCTGTTTCAGCATTTTGGCAAGAAGCATATAAACCATATATAAGAACAATTACATTAGGGAATGATTTAAGTAATTTACCAAGTAGTTGTACAGAAGAAAACCTATGTTGGGATATATCTGATACTGGAAGTAAGAAGAAAGTATATGCTTACTTAATAGATAGTGGACTAAAAGATGAGTATGAAACTGAACAAAGCTTATATAATTTATATATAGTAAGTGAAGCACCAATATTCGCACCTGTTGATAGCTCATACTTATTTGCAGGTCTTAGTAATATAAAAAGTATAAACTTTAATAACAATTTTAATACATCAAAAGTAACCTCAATGAGATATATGTTTGGCTCTGGTTTTTATCGCAGTTCGATTGGAAGTATAATACAAAACTTAGATTTAAGCACTTTCAATACATCAAATGTTACAAATATGGAAGGAATGCTTTTAGGATATAGGGGTTTATTAAATTTAAATATTGATAATTTTAATACTTCAAAAGTAACTAATATGGCTGGTATGTTTTCAATGAATTCTTCACTAAAGAAGTTAGATTTAAGTTCATTTTGTACAGCTAATATTGTAAAGTTTGGATCAGAGACATCCAGTTTTGGTATGTTTTCTGGCTGTTCATCTTTAACTAGTTTGGATGTGAGTTGTTTTGATACATCGAGTGCAACAAATATGTGTGCAATGTTTTATTATTGTTCTTCATTAAAAAATCTTGAATTGACTAATTTTAATACGTCAAACGTAACGAGTATGAGATATATGTTTTGTGGGTGTTCCTCTTTAGAAGAGGTTGCTTTGAGTACCTTTGATACTTCACATGTAACGGATATGTCATATATGTTTGAAGAGTGTTCGTCATTAACAATCTTAAATTTAAGTAATTTTAATACTTCTAGTGTTAATAATATGAATTATATGTTTAGTGGCTGTTCTTCTTTAGTAACTTTAAATTTAAATGGTTTTAATAAGTTAGTTGGAAATGAAAGTTCATATATTTTTGATAAGTGCATATCTTTAAAATATTTGGATATAATTAATGTGTATATTAATAATTCATCTATTGATTATGTATTATCTAGTTTAGAAAATAGCTCTTATTTAATTACTACAATAAATTTGTATGGTGGTGATACTGGTGGGACTTTTATTCCTAAACCTTCTAATGGAAAAATCACACTTAATTATGATACTAATACTGAAAGTTTTGTTGATTCTTCGATTGCAGCTCATCCTGAATATAATTGGGTTAAAGGTAAACTTATAACAGCTCCAACATCAAGTTAAAGAACGAAAGTTCTTTTTTCTTTAAAAAGTATTCAAAAATATAAAAAAACAATGTATAATTAAAGTGGAGGTAAAAATGAGAGCTATATTAGAATCTTATAAAAAGAATAAAGAAGGAAAATTGGAAATTATATATTCCGTAAAAAGTTTAGAAGGAAATAACTTTAAAGTAAAAGAAGAAGAACCATATTCTATAGAAAGAGAAAAACAATTACTAAATGAATTAAAAAATAATTTAACAGACAAAATGAATAATTATACAAGTTTAAGAATTCAAAACAATATGTTAATGTATAATATAGTAAATGGAATAGGAATGAGTATGATAAGTTTCTTTGGAACAAAACATATACTAGGTACTATAGGGGTTTTAGATACATTAAAAAACACAAAAACATATTTGGACCAATATAAAGAATTAATTGGAATGGAAAAATATATATACTATTTAGATAATGAAAATACATTTAATGAATTTAATAAAATGGAAGCAAATATTAATTGTCCAATAATAAAAAACAAAATAAAAAAAATAGATGGAAATATAGATTGTCATAATATTAATCTATTTACCAAAAGAGAACTAAAAAAAATAAATAATTATACAAATAAAAAAATATAACTTGAAATAAAAAAATAAAAGTGATATGATAAATGAAACAAATGAAGAGATGTAGTAATATTATCCCTTATTAAAAGAGAGTCATTGTTGGTGGAAAATGATAATAACATAATATGAATCTGTCTTGGATGTGGCATTGCCCGGTATAAACCGTTATTAAATTAAGTTAAATAAAGGATGGTACCGTCTTATTGACTCCTTGTACTATTCTTTTTTGTGTTTGGAGGATAAATGTTAGAAAAATTATTAGATAAAAAATATGATGAAATAAAACAAGAGAGCGATTTAGAAAAAAAAGCTACTGATATAGTAAATATACTATTTGATGGGAAATTCGATAAAGGAAGAAAACCATATATTGAACATTTACTATATATAAGAGATAATGTAAATACTAAAAATCAAAGAATAATAGGTTTATTACATGATACAATTGAAGACTTAAATATAAAAAAGGAAGAATTAATTGATGTTGGTTTTCCTGAAAATATTGTTGATGTAATAGAAATATTAAGTAGAAAAAGTAAACCAAAAGAAGACTATAATGATTATATAGAAAGAATCATTAATTCAAATAATGAAGATGCATTAGAAGTAAAATTAATTGATTTAAAACATAATATGGATATATCTAATATTGAAAAACCTACTGTAAAAGATTTTTCAAGAATAGAAAAAAGATATAGACCAAATTACATAAAAATTCAAAACAAATTAAATGAAAGGAATGAATGAAATGTTAGATATAAAATTTGTAAGAGAAAATCCAGAAAAAGTAAAAGAAAATATTAGAAAAAAATTTCAAGATCAAAAACTAGTATTAGTAGATGAAGTAATTGATATTGATAAAAAAATAAGAGAGTTAAAAGCTAAAGGTGATGAACTTAGAAGTAACAGAAATAAACTAAGTGATGAAATAGGAGTATTATTTAGAGAAAAAAAGATAGAAGACGCTAATAAAAATAAAGAAACAGTTAAAAAAATCAATTCTGAATTAGAAGTATTAGAAAAAGATGAAGCAAATTTAAATGGTGAATTAAAAAAGAGAATGATGGTAATTCCAAATATAATAGATGATTCAGTACCAATTGGTAAAGACGATAGTGAAAATGTTGAAATACAAAGATATGGAGAACCTGTAGTACCTAATTATGAAATACCATATCATGCAGATATACTTGCAACATTTAATGGACTTGATAAAGAAGCATCAGGAAGAACAAGTGGTAACGGATTCTATTATTTAATGGGAGATGCTGCAAGACTATCTAGCGCTATGTTGTCTTATGCAAGAGATTTTATGATAAATAAAAACTTTACATATTGCATACCTCCATTTATGATTAGGGGAGATGTAGTAAATGGCGTTATGAGTTTTGCCGAAATGGATGCAATGATGTATAAAATAGAAGGTGAGGACTTATATCTAATTGGTACAAGTGAACACTCTATGATTGGTAAGTTCAAAGGAGAAATAATTAAAGAAGATGAATTACCTATTACTATGACTTCATATTCGCCATGCTTTAGAAAAGAAGTAGGTGCTCATGGCATTGAAGAAAGAGGAATATATAGAGTTCATCAATTTGAAAAACAAGAAATGATTGTTTTATGTAAACCTGAAGAATCTATGGAATGGTATAATAAAATGTGGTCTTATAGTGTTGAGTTATTTAGAAGTTTAAATATACCTGTTAGAACACTTGAATGTTGTAGTGGCGATTTGGCTGATTTAAAAGTTAAATCATGTGATATTGAAGCATGGAGTCCAAGACAACAAAAATATTTTGAAGTTTGTAGTTGCTCTAATTTAGGAGATGCTCAAGCAAGAAGACTTAATATAAAAGCAAAAGGAAAAGATGGAAATTATTTAGTTCATACACTTAATAATACAGTTTTGGCTTCTACGAGAGCTTTAATTGCATTCCTTGAAAATAACTATAATGAAGATGGAAGTATTGATATACCAGCTGTTTTAAGACCATATATGGGTGGTATGGAAAAAATTGTTCCAAAACAAAATTAACTAGTTTACTAGTTAATTTTAAAATGATATAATTGTAATATAAAGAGGTGCACATGAAAAAGTTTGATTTATTTTTAGAAAATATTGGTTTAAGAAATACTGCAACAGGTGAAAAGAAACCACTTGGTCAGATTATTTCTATTGTAGTACTTGTTTTAGTTGCAATAATAGGTGTTACGGCTATTAACAATTATATAAAAAATAAAACAACAGCTAAACCAAAAGGTGATATTGTTTTTGATTTAAATGGTACATCATCAATGGTAGTTTATGTTGGAGAAGAATATATAGAACCAGGATTTGTTGCAAAAAATGAGTATGGGAATGATATTTCTAAAAAAGTTATAACTGTTGGTAGTGTTAATACAAATGAAGCTGGAATATATGAAATAACATATAAATTAAATATTAAAAGTACAACACTTATAAAAAATAGGGTTGTTACTGTTGTTGATAAAACAGATATAATTTTTTCATTACTTGGTGAAAAAGAAGTAACATTAAAAAAAGGCACGAAATATTATGATGATGGATATGTAATTATTTTGCCTGGAGAAAATGAACCTGAAAAATATATAACCGTTACAGGAAATGTTGATGAATCTATACCGGGAACTTATAGAATTGTATATAGGATTGAACATCCTAGCATAACTAAAGAATTAGTAAGAATTGTAAAAGTAATATAGCAGGCTATCCTGCTTTTAAAATAGGAGGAAATATGAGAGTTGGACTATGTGATTCGGGGTTAGGTGGACTTACTGTTTTAAAAGAATTAAGAAAAAAATATCCAAAAAATGATTATGTATATATTGGTGATAATAAAAATATACCATATGGTAATAAAAGTCTTGATGAATTAATAAATTTAGGTCAAAATTTAATTGATTTTTTAGAAAAGAAAAATGTTGATTTAATAATAATTGCATGTGGTACATTATCTTCTAATGTTATTCCGTTTTTAAAAACAAATACTAAAATAATAGATGTTGTTAGACCAACTATAAAATATATAAATGAAAATATAAAGAAAAAAGTGACTGTATTCGCGACTGATGCAACAATTAAATCTCATATTTTTCGCGATAATTTAGAGTATGGATGTACAGAAGTTGCATGTCCGCTATTTGTTCCAATGATTGAAAATGATGATATAGATGTATCAAAAATTGTATCAATGGTACCAAATGATGATATAATAGTTTTAGGTTGTACACATTTTCCTTTGATTGAAAAATATTTAAATAATGAAACTATAAATATGGGGAAAATAATAGAACTTGATGAGA
>CAJKKJ010000071.1 GCA_905200435.1 uncultured Bacillota bacterium
TGGAAAAAATATGTTTGACGATAATATCAAAGATTTTAAATTATAAAAAGAAGAAAATTATTTTTTTCTTCTTTTTTTATGCAAAATAAATACTGATATTAATATAACTCCAGCACATGCAGAAATAATATATATATACTTATAATTAGGTTTCTTTTCTTCTACATTTTTAGTTTCATTATTCTCATCAATTTTTAAAGCATATTCGCCATCTTTTGTATATAAATAATGTTCTCTAGCATATCTCGCAATATATTCCTTATCATTAAGTTTTAAAATATCCGTTTTAAGTTTATCTTCATTTTCTTTTAATTGTAACAATTCACTCTCTAATTTTTTTTCTTTGTCACTCAAAGTTTTTAATTTAATAACATATGAAAATGCAGTAATACATGAATACATAATTATTCTTAAAACAAGTTTTACAATCGATTTCTTTACCTTTCTCTTTTTCATATGATCACCACTATTATTATATATTATTGTATTTTATTTTTCAATAGGGCTTTACATATATATAAACCAAATAAAAAAGTAAAAACTAAATTTATGTTTAAAATACCATCATTAATTTGTTTTAAAAGAAAAAAATACAAAACACCATTTGTTAAACCAAATAATATAGATATAATTACCTTACGATATATATTTTTATTATATATAAGTATTTTAATAAGTTTTAAAATTATATAAAAAATAAATCCATAAATAAATGAGAAAATACTCATTTTTATTTGTATATTTAAAGGAATCATTTAAATAATTTACTAAATACACTTTCTTCTTTTTCTTTTTTATTTAATGTTTCTTTATAACTAAAACTATTTACTTTTCCTTTAATAGAAACATTGCCTTGATAAGTATCTAATTTTATTATTTCCAAATCATTTCCTTTAATATTTATAAATCCCATATTGGTTTCAAGTAAAAATTCTTCATTATCAAAATTCTCAATTTTTTTTACACCAGTAATAACAATATTTTTTCTTTCATTTATGGTAACACTATGTCCACTTATAACATCTATTCCTTTATCCATATATATATCCTCCTAAAAAATAATATGAAAAAAATAAAAAAAAAGACCTATAATTCTAGATCTTCTTGTTTTGTTCTCAATAATGAATACATTACTTTTAAACCAATTAATACAATAAGCACAGATGCAAGTCCTATTGGTGATTGTACAAATAAAATTACTTTTCCCAAATATGGAATATGGAAAATTGTTTTTCCAACTGCCTGACTCTTTTTTATAGGAGGATCATCAGTATTATTTGCATCTCCTCTAGTTGTATATGTATCATCAGTTACATTTACAATTCTATGTGTTACAAGAATACTTCCATCTCTATAAGTTAATATATCACGCAACTTATATTCAGGTTCAGCATGAATAACAATTACCTCACCAGTCATAATAGTAGGTTCCATACTACCACTTAAAACAATAAGAGCACTATAACCACCAACCATTGGAACATCGACTTTTAAAATAAACTTAACTATAATTGCATACCAACATGCTATAATTACAATAATTGTAAATATTGAAACAAAAACATCTCTAACTTTTTGTAAAGCACCTTTTTTAGTTTTTTTAACTTCCTTCTTATCTTCTTCAAAAAGTTTTTCTAATTTTTCTTCTCTTTCAAATGTATCAATTACCGGTTCAATTTTTTGGGTTCTAGATAATCTACTTTTTGCCATATTACTCACCCTTTGCAGTTACATTAATTGTTATAGTATAAGTTGCTAAATCTAGTTCACCAATTGATGTATCATTATCACTATCTTTCCAGAACCATTCTATAACATAATTATCTGTTTTATTTGGACTCAATGTTACTTCATTAGTTATAATTTCAGAAGCTTTTTTCCATCCATTTAAATACAGATTATTTCTTTTAATTCGGTACAATAAATTAATATTATACTTATTTTCTTCCATATATGTTATTTTATATTTAATATCTTTTTTTGTTGTATTTTTAACAGAAAAACTATATTCGCCATAAGATCTTGGTGCGATTATTTGAACATTCTCATTATCAGATACACAACTTTTTATACAGGTACCATTATCATTATAACAATTTATGTCACATACACCATCACCATCAATATCAATATTTTTTTCTGGCCATCCATCACCATCAGTATCACAATTCATCTTACAAACACCTGAATTAGTTTCTTGATTCATCAAATTATCATCAGGTTTTTCATCATCATTTTTATCTACATTAAAATGTGGTTCTTGATCGCCATTATAGTCAATATTAATATCTGGTTTACCATCACCATTAGTATCACAATTGACATTACATTTACCATCTTTATCAGTATCAATATTTAAATCAGGTTTACTATCACCATCAGTATCACAATTTAATTTACATTTACCATTATCATCAGTACAATTAATATCGCACTTACCATCACCATCTAAATCAATATTTTTTTCTGGCCATCCATTGCCATCAGTGTCACAATTCATTTTACACTTGCCATTTTCATCTTTTTGGTCAGTCTGATTAGAATTATCTGGTTCTTTATTAAAGTGTGGTTCTTTATCTCCATTATAATCTATATTAGTATCAGGTATACCATCGCCATTTTTATCACAATTGACATTACATTTACCGTCACCATCAGTATCAATATTAATATCAGGTTTATTATCATTATTAGTGTCACAATTTAAATCACATTTACCATCACCATTAGTATCACAGTTTAAATCACATTTACCATCATCATTAGTATCGCAATTTAAATCACATTTGCCATCACCATTGGTATCACAATTTATCAAACATTTACCTTGATTATTGTAACAATTATATTCACATTTGCCATCATTGTTTATATCAATATTTTTATCTGGCCATCCATCATTATCAGTATCACAATTCATTTTGCAATTACCATAACCATCATCTTGGTTCATTGGATTATCTCCATTTCCATTATCATCAGGATTAACATCAAAATGAGGATCTCTATCACCATTATAATCTATATTAGTATCCGGTTTACCATCACCATCGGTATCACAGTTTAAATCGCATATACCATCATCATCTATATCAACATTAGTATCTGGCCATCCATCACCATCAACATCACAGTTTTTTATACATTTGCCATTACTATCAACTTGATTCATTTTATTTTCATCAGGATTTTTATCTTTATCAGTATCAACATTGTAATGTGGTTTTAAATCACCTTTCCAGTCAATATTATAATCAGGAATTCCATCCCCATTAACATCACAGTTAATATCACAAATACCATCATTATCTAAATCAACATTGATGTTATAATACAAATCAACATATCTATTACCTTTTTTAGCGCTATCAAATATTTTAATATTTTGACCTATTTCCCATTCTTTGCCATCGCCTTCAATAACAAATAAGCTCTTATTTTGATCTGGTCTTTTAATAAAATCAAACCAATTATTCTTAAGTCCAAAATATATTAAAGCAATTAAACCACCTAATAAAATTAAACCAAAGAAAATCCATAATATTATTGGTTTTTTCTTTTTATATATAGCAGTTACAACTAAATCTTTTTTTACATTAGTAAATTCATTATCCCATTTAGAAAACTTATACCCATCATGTTCTAAAGGTTCAGGAGCTGTTGCATTACCACCTTCAGTAACAATTTCTTTTTTTATTACTTCATCATTAACTTCATCTTTAAAGGTAACAACAAACTCTTTTAATTCGATTATATCTTCCATAAATCACTCTCCCATACAATTTAGTCCTCATTAAAAAGCACCATTAAAAGTACTCTTTAATGAGGATTAAACCTCATCTAGATATTAAGCAGCTGGTTTTTGTTTTACAGTTGCAGAAACATCTAATGTAATTTTTTTACCAGCAAGTAAGTTATCTACTGAAGTTCCATCTGTACCCATTTCTGAACCAATCCATTTCCAGTAAATAGTTGTTGTTACTTTACCAGTTTTAGCAGCAAGTGCAATATTTGAAACTGTTGCACTAGCCATATCAGCATAGTCATGAGGAGCTGTTCCATTAACATCAACTTCCTCAGCACAAGTATCACCAACAAATGCTACTTTACAGAATTTAAATTTAGCTGCATAAGTGCTTAATTTAGCTGGGTTCGTATCGTCTGTATCAGTAACTGTAGCATTATATAAATCAATCCATGCTACTGCTTCAACATCACTTAAATTTTCAAGAGTGATAGGAATTTCTCCTGTAGAACCTGGAGCAATTGCATCGCCCATTGAAATTGTACCACTATTAGATGTTTCATCACTAGATGTAATATCATTAAATTTTGTTGACCAGCTACTAATTAAACCTTTGTTTCCTTCAGCTGTAACAGTAGAACCAAATCCTGCGTAAATTGCTGTACCCATACCTACTAAAGCAAGAAGAGCGCAAACAACAGCTAACACTTTCATTTGATTTTTTTTCATATCATTCATTTTCTTTTTTTCCTTCCTATTATTTAACATTTAAATATTTAAATATATGTAAAGATCCAATCGTGCCTTATCGAATCTTAACACCTTAAGCTACCTGAGATCCAACAATAACAATATCAAATGATAAAATTGTACCTTCTACAATATTTTCATTTTCGCCTGTTTCGTCCCATTTCCAATAGATTGTTATTTTTTTATACATATTTTCTCCAAATAAAATTTTTCCTTTTATAACATCGGAATTTAAATTAATCTTATTTGTATAATTGTTATCCAAATAGAAATTCAAATTCTTAGGTTTTCCTTTCAAATTTTGAAATGTTACTGTATAAAAAACAGCCATATCAGTCCCATTAGCATCTAGGTTTAATTCAAACTCACCATATGAACCAGGCGCTAACATACCATTTTGAGTATTCTTAGCATTTGTTCCCATATTAATCATAAATGTTGTAGGTTTTCCATTAACACTAAAACTCCAGTTTGCAATAGAACCCATTGTTTTTCCTCTAGGACTTGATTTATAGAGTGAATAAGAAGCACCAGCAATACCTAATAAAGAAACAGCCATGCCTAATATTATAAATAAGTATATCTTTTTTTCTTTCATTGGACACCTTACTTTCCTCTCTACTCTACTATAATAATTTTAAACTATCTAACCAAATTTGTCAATTATTCTTTTAAATAATTTACACATTTAGTTTTACCAATTTTTAATAAATTATAAAATTTGCTTATTTTTTCGTATTTTTATTCATTTTTTTATGATATACTATTTATTGGATGATGATTTATGAATGAATACAAAAAAATGTCCTATGGACCATTAAATTTTTATTTAAAACCTGAATATATATATTTACCACTTTTTATAGCAGGTTCAGATGATGTAACAATACTTGTAAAAAAAGGTGATTATATATATAAAGGTGATTCTATTGCTAGAAAAAGAGATGAAAGTAAATTAAATATATATTCTAGCATTTCAGGAATAGTAGAAGATATTGAAGAAAGACTATATCACAATAAAAAAATAATAAAATGTTTAAAAATTAAAAATGATTTTAAAGAGGCATATAGAACTAAAA
>CAJKKJ010000072.1 GCA_905200435.1 uncultured Bacillota bacterium
CATCCATAGAATAATGATGACATACTTGTTGCTGTTATTGTATTAAAATTCTTACTGAAATTAGCCTGTATTAAATTGGTAAAATTTTTAAAAAGGTTACTACAATCAACTGGTGCGAATATTTCAGCATTGCTTACTATGTATAGATTATATAAGGGTTTATTTGTGGTTGTGCTATCTACTGTTTCTTCCACTGTTAATCCACTATCTACTAGGTATGCATATACTTTCTTTGATCCTGTACTTGTTATATCCCAACATTTTGAACTTTCGTTACATGTACTTGGTACATTACTTATCGTATTATCAAATTTAATGCTTCTTATATATGGCCTATATGTGTCACTCCAAAATTCTGTACTGTTTGCAGCACCATTTTTCATGTATGCTCCATTTATTTGTTTGCTTTCTATCACTAAATTTGCTGATAGTTCCTTTCCTATAAATTCACTATCATTTTCATCGTCTATATCGCCATCCCAATACCAATAAATTGTTAGTGTATCTCTTTTGGTATCTGATGCTCCAAATACTTTTCCATATGTTGCAAATATACTATTTTTGTCATCTTTTTCTAAAAATTTAAAGCCTTTTGGTAAACTTGTTCTTTCAAAGCTTATATAGTATACTACATCACTATCTGTATTTTCTAGGTTTATTGTTAAATTAAAACTTCCTTTATCATATGGTTTTAGATTTGTGCCTAAATTAATTTCTTTTGTTGATGTTGTTGAACTTGAAACATCAAAAACATAATTACTGGTGTTTCCTTTTATTTCACCTGATAAATTGAATCTAAAATATGCTACTGTTCCAACACTTGCAAATGAAACACATAAAACTATAGTTAGTATCGCAAAAAACTTTTTTTTATTCATGAATATCTTTCCTTTACTATCAATATTAATATTATCATATTTTAGTTTAAAATACAATGAGTTTTAAAAACTTCTTGTAAATTTTTTGTTAATTTAATTAAAAAAAGTGATGCTAGATCACTTTCTAAAATCCTCTTCTTCTTAAGAATGGAGGCAACTCATCAGAATCATCTGAATCGTCTTTATTGTCTAAATCAACTCTTTTATATAGAGGTTCTGTTTTCTCGTCAAACCCTGTTGCTATTACAGTAACAATGACTTCATCATTTAAGTTTTCACTTATGATTGCACCAAATATTGTATTTATATCAGTATTTGCGCTTGTTCTAACAACTTCGGCAGCTTCTTCAACTTCGAATAATGTTAAGCTGTTTCCACCTGTAACATTTATTATTGCATCTGTTGCACCACTTATACTTGTTTCTAGTAATGGACTAGATACTGCTTGTTTTGCAGCTTCTACTGCTCTATTTTCACCTGTTCCGATACCAATACCTATTAAGGCACTTCCTCTTTTTTCCATTACTGCTTTAACATCAGCAAAGTCTAGGTTTATTAATCCTGCTACTGCAATTAAGTCTGATATTGATTGAACACCAGTTCTAAGAACGTTATCTACTTCTCTAAATGATTCTAGTAATGGTGTTGTTTTATCTATTAGATCTCTTAATTTATCATTTGGTACGACTATTATTGTATCAACGTGTTTTTTTAATTCTTCAATACCTGCTAAAGCATTTTCCATTCTTCTTTTACCTTCAAATGAAAATGGTTTTGTTACTATACCAACTGTTAATGCTCCTAAATTTTGGGCAATTTCAGCAATAACTGGAGCAGCTCCTGTTCCTGTTCCACCACCCATTCCACATGTTATGAAGATCATATCAGCACCTTTTAATGCTTCTTCTATTTCTTCTTTTGATTCTAGGGCAGCTTCTTTTCCTATTTCTGGTTTTGATCCTGCACCTAATCCGTGAGTTAATTCTATTCCTAATTGAATTTTTGTTTCGGCTTTTGATTTTTCTAAAACTTGTTTATCGGTATTTGCGACTATAAAATCAACGCCTTGTAATCCTGATTCTATCATTCTTTGAACAGCATTATTTCCGCCGCCACCGACACCTATAACTTTTATTTTTGCTAATTGATCCATTTCTAATCCAAACATACTTTTCCTCCTTATTCGTTAGCAAAGAAATTTATTACTTTACTAATCATGGTTTCATTAGTATTTTTACGAGGTGACGACAAAATAGTTTCGTTTTCACTATCAACCATTGTGCTGTTTTCACCTTTTAATTTTAATTTATTTATATAATATACTGTATTACCTATCACAGATGAATATTTGTTATCTGATGCCCCTAATAATTTTACTTTTCCTATACTTGCATTTTCTCCTAGTACTTGTTTTAATAGAACATCAAAATAATTAATATTTACTGTACCTCCTGTAATAATTATATACGAAAATTGTTTATCAGTCAAAGAATATATTTCTTTTTTTACAAAGTTTAGTATTTCTTCTAATCTTGATTCAACTACTTCACTTACTTCTTTTTGATTTAATTTTATGTTATTTATACTTATTACGTCATTTACACTTGCATATTCTGCTTTGGCAACTGCGAATTTTTCTTTTACCATTTCGGCTTCTTTTAAATCTAATTTAAAGATATATGATAAATCGTTTGTTACGTTTGATCCGCCCATTTGTAATATGGAATTTTTAACAATTATTCCTTTGTTGAATAGAGATACTGTTGTTATGTTATGACCTATATTTACAACTATTCCTATGGAATTGTTGATTTTTTCGTTTTTGAATGCATATAGATCACCTATTTCGTCTATTGATATATCTTCTACTTCTATTCCCATTTTATCGAATAGATTTATTACTGAATATATATTTTTTTTAGGCATTGTTATTAATACTGCCCTTACAAATAGATTTTTGCCTTTTTTGCCTTTTGGATCTAAAAGTAGTGTTTCATCATCAACGGCAAAGTCTATTGGAATAACTGTTAGCATTTCTTTACCTGGTTCTATGTTACCTTTTACTCCATTTTGTAAAACTTTTACAATGTCTGCTCCTGTTACAACTTTTTCAATGCTTACTTTTCCTCTTATGACATTGAAGTCTGAAAAATATGATGGAACATTTACTATAACTTTATTTATTCTTATTCCCAAATCATTTTCTAATTCGCCTATTGCTTTAGACACTGATGCTAGTGCTAGGTCAAAATCGACTATGACGCCTTTTCTTATTCCTGTGCTTTTTACTGTAGAGGATGCTAGTAAGTTTAATTTACCGTTATATAACTCACATGTTAGTGCTTTTACTGTGTCACTTCCGAGATCAATACTTGTGTAAATATGCCTCATATACCTAACCACTCCTCCTACTATTTATAATTATACAATATTTTTTTTTAAATGGGAAGTAATTTTATAAAAATATTAAAAAAAGTACATTTGTACTTTAGTGATTGCATATTAGTTTTGGTTTACATGTTAAGTTTTTTTCTTTTATTGAAACATTTAATATACTGTTTTCTAGTGAACAGTTATTTTTTTTGAATTCTGATATATCTAAATTATATATTCCTTCTATATCTTTTAAATTTAGTTCAAAATCTCCTTCTATACTTAAATCTGTATAAATTGTATTACAATATTCGATCATTGTATTTTCTAATTTTTCTTCTTCTTTTTTTGTTTTATTATTATTGTTTAGTGATAGTGCGACTAGTATTATTATTACTCCTAAACATGTTAATATGTATGCGTATACTTTGTTCATTTGTTTCCTCCAAGTTAGTTAAATTGTATCATATTATTTTGCTTTATTCAATATTATTTATTATGAGAAAGTTTATTTTTGTTCTTGTTATTTTGTTTTCTTTTGTTTATTTTATAAGAGCTTCTGAAAAACATAATTATAAGATTGATGTTGATTATCCTGTTACTGAGTATAAAAAATTGAATAAATTTATTGATAAAAAAATTAATTATTTTGAAAAATTGTTTCTTTCTGAGATAAAAGATAATGATGTTATTATTTGGGATTATTATACTTTGTTTATTAATTATAAGAATTATTCTTATAAAAATATTTTATCTTATGTATTTTTTGTTGAATATTTTGTTGGTGGCGCTCATCCTAATCATGCTATTTTTACTGTTAATTATGATACCCAAAAAAATATATTTATTGATGTTAATAGTATTCAGAATATCGATGCAATTTCTGTGTATGCTAGAAATAATTTGATTAGGGATAATAGAATTGTTGATACTGGTATGCTTTTAGAGGGTACTAAACCTACTAAGGATAATTTTAAAAATTTTGTTTTTACTGAAGATGGTTATATTTTTTATTTTGAGAGATATCAAGTTGCACCTTATTCTTCTGGTGATATTTCTTTACTTATACCTTATGATATTGAAAAAGGAAAGTGACTAACTTTCCATTTTTTCTATATTTGTTTTAAAGTTATTTTGTATAGGTAACCGATATTTACTGTTCCTCTCATTGCTTCTGCTATGGCTTGAGTATCAGTAGTATAACCAAGTATTACATATGCGTCTGGATCAGTTAGAGCACCAGAAAACATATAAGAATATGTGCAATCACTATTTAATATATTAATTTCTACCCGAATCTTTTCACATCCCTCAAACATATGTGCAACATCTGTTACATTACTTGTATTAAAACTACTTAAATATAGATTTGTTAGCAAAGAACATCCTTCAAACATACTTTCCATCATATATACCTTTGATGTATTAAAACTATTTAAATCTAAAATCGTTAATGATGAACAAGAATAAAACATATTCCTCATATCTGCTACTTTTGAGGTATTAAAATTACTTAATTCAATGCTTTCGATTTTTGAACATCCTAAAAATAAGTTTTGCATAAATAATACTTTTGATGTGTTGAAACTATTTAAATTTAAATCACTTAAATTAGTACAACTCTTAAACATTCCACGCATATTAGTCTTTTTTTTGGTATTAAAGCCACTTAAATCTAATTTTTCTATTTTATTACATCTATAAAACATTCCTTCATTTGAATTCAAATCACTACCACAAAATACTTCTGTTAATGACGTATTAAAATTATCATTAAAATCTATTGAAACCAGATTTGTTGTATATTTACTATTTATAGTTGCTCCTAGCGAAAATATCATTGAACAATCTTTTGGCGCAAATATTGGTGCATCACTTACAATATATAAATTGTATAATATCTTAGTAGAATCTGTACTATCTTTAAGTCCACTATCCATTAAATATGCATATACTTTTTTTCTTTTGACTAGGACTGTTTGACACATCCCAGCATAAATCAGAATCACCTGTACAATTTTCTGGTTTATTACTTAAATCATTTCCAAATGTTATTGTTCTTATGTATGGTTTATATGTATTATTCCAAAACTCTGTACCACTATAACCATTTTTCATCATCGCATATTCACTTATTTGAACCGCACTTACCTTTATATTTGCACTAAATTCTTTATTTATATACTTATTATCCTCTTATAAATTTACCTAAATAACCTAATGACTTATTTAATACATTTTTAAAATAAGTTCTATTAATTTCAATGTTTACAATTAATTCTCCATTTACTTTTAATACAATATCTGTTGTCATATGATA
>CAJKKJ010000073.1 GCA_905200435.1 uncultured Bacillota bacterium
AAACCAAATATATATATCACTATCTAATTATTTATTCGCGAATCTTCCCAAATTATATTCATTAGAATATGAAACAAATGATATCTTAGCAAAAATAAAAAGACAAGAATTAATTGACATTTAAAAATACTTGAATTTATTCTGGGTATTTTTATAATTATTAAATATTCTATGATATAATAATAATAGCATCTATGTAAATAAAGTAAGACTTCTAAAATAGATGCCTAATACTTATAAAATAACAATGAAAGATATAATGGGAAAAACTAATAAGTAAGGAGTAACTAAAATATGAAAAAAACTTATAAATTTCTATATTTAATTGGCATTCTAGCAATCATTGGATTTATTATTAGACTAGGAGTAGTATGATAAAATAAACAATTCAGCACCATTTTATGTTTTAATAATAGAAAGAGTATTTGAGTTTATAATACCAAGTATTATATTATTTATTACAGGAAGTATAATTAAAAAAAAGGAGAAATAATTTATGAATGAAACAATAAAAAATTTAATTGAAAGAAGAAGCTGTAGAAAGTATGAAAGTGAACAAATAAAAGATGAAGAATTAAATGCAATATTAAAAGCAGGAGAATATGCCCCATCAGGAATGGGTTTACAATCTCCTAAAATGGTAGTATTACAAAATAAAGAAACAATAAAAAAATTATCAAAATTAAATGCTAAAATTATGGGGAAAGATATAGATCCATTCTATTCAGCACCAACAGTAATTGTTGTTTTAGCAGATAAAACAAAATACACATATATAGAAGATGGAAGTTTAGTTTTAGGAAATTTAATGAATGCAGCACATAGTTTAGGAATAGGATCTTGTTGGATCCATAGAGCAAAAGAAGAATTTGCAACAGAAGAAGGAAAAGAACTATTAAAAAAGTGGAATATATCAGATAATTATGTTGGAATAGGTCATTGCATTTTAGGATATCCAAGCGAAAAATTACATGAACCAAAACCAAGAAAAGAAGATTATATAACAATAATAAAATAATTTGAAAGTGGGTATAAAATGAAAAAATTAAATTCTAATCATTTAAAATTAATCGCAATTATAGCAATGACAATTGATCATATTGCCGATTTAATTTATCCAGGAATGCCTAATAATATAATCTCAAATATTTTACATATAATTGGTAGATTAACTGCACCCATCATGTTTTTCTTTATATGTGAAGGGTTTTACTACACTAAAAATTTAAAAAAATATATTTTAAGATTATTTACTTTTGCCCTAATATCTCATTTTGCATATTGTTTTGCCTTTGGAATAAATTATATACCATTTACATCAGGCAGTATATTTAATCAAACAAGTATTATGTGGTCACTCGCTTGGTCAGTAGTCGCACTCTATATTACATATAAAACAAATTTAAAAGAATGGCAAAAATGGTTATTAATTATTTTAATAAATATTATAACTTTTTCATCCGATTGGAGTAGTATTGCAGTAATGGCAATTTTATCTATGTATTCTAATAGAGGTAATTTAAAAAAACAAATGATAAGTATGTGTTTTTGGATTTCTATTTATGCGGTTATTTCATATTTGTTTGTAAGTAAAACATATGGATTAATTACACTAGCAGTTATATTAGTGTACCCATTACTAAAAATGTATAATGGCGAAAAAGGTAAAGCAAAATGGATGAAATGGTTTTTCTACCTATATTATCCATTACATTTAGTTATAATAGGAATATTAAGAATAGTAATATATGGAAATATACCATTATTATTTAAGTAAATTGAAAGTGAGGTTAATTATGAAAAAATAGTTTTTATAGGTGTATGTTGTATTTTATATTTGAGTGGTTGTTCTAATGATTCAAAGGCAAATATAAATGCAAAACAATTAGAAAAAGAAATAACTATAAATTTTAACAAAATTGAAGAAGTAACCGATATGACATCCTTATGATTATACCGAAAATGAGTATTATAAGAATATTGTAGAATTAGGTGAAAATGCGGTTTCTGTACTTCAAAATATGTATAAAAATAAAAAACTATCAGGAGTAAATGCTTATCTTTCTACTTTAGCAATATAAGATATCACAAAGTGTAATTTATATGAAAAATATGATTTAGATTGGCAGACAGCAGAAGAATTTTATACTTTATGGAAAGACCATAATTGCGCCTCTCAATAATTTATCCTGATTATAAAATTTTAGTTTAAAACTATTAATAAAAATAAAAAAATATATAATGATGTATGATTTATAAGGTTTACCATATAAATTACAATTAATTATAACTTAGGAGGTGTTAAAAATAGAATACTTAATATTTTATATTATTATAATTGTTTGTTGTATAATAATACCAAGAAGAAATAAATTGTATTTAGAAATAATTAAAAGAAAAAAGAAAGGAAGGAAAAGAAAAATGCCACAAGAATTAATGAAAGAATTTATAGGAAAGGTTTGTACAATTATTTTATTTAATGATTCCTTTGGAGTACAAGGCAAAATAGTTGCACTAGAAGACAACTGGATAAAAGTTGAAGAAAAAAACAGAATTCGTTTAATTAATGGTGATATGGTAAGGGATATATCAATTGTTCCAGACAAACATCAAAAATAATTAAAATATGAAAGTGAGAAAATACCATGGCAACAACCAAAGATTATAAAGATTATGTATTAGACCAATTAAACATATTACCATTTTGTATAGGAATGCTCATAACATACTATACAGTTGCAATTATCACTTAAGGCGTATACAACAGAACATTCATAATAGGATGGACAATATTTGCACTATTTTCACCAATAATGGCTTATTTTACATGGATGACAAAAGAAAAAGATATATTTTATAAAATAATAAGCATTGGAATAATAGCAGTATCAATATTATCAAGTATCATATTGCTTGACCGATTAAGAGTATATGACTATATAATTGATGCCCATTTAATATATACTATTCTTAAAAAAAATAGAAAGAAAAAATTAAAAACATCATAATCAAAATGATATTTTTTTATTAATCTAATGTAAAATGCACAATTTAACACAAAGAGCATAAATAATTAAATATTGGATATTATAACAAGTATTCTATAATAATTCTTAATAATTTCATAATTGATTTATAAAAAAAATATGATACTATTAATTTGTAGGTGATTTTTATGGAATATTATATTCTTACATACATAGCTATATTTATTACCATAGGTGCCCAATTACTTATAAGTACTAGATATAGTAAATACTCAAAAATTCAAAACAAAAGGAACATTACTGGCTTAGAAGCTGCAAGGATGATTCTTGATAAAAATGGCTTAAATAACATCAATGTTGTATGCACAAGTGGTACACTCACAGATCACTATGATCCAAAAAATAAAGTAATAAGATTATCAAATAGTATATATAATGGATCAAGTATTGCAAGTGTAGCCGTAGCATCCCATGAATGTGGCCATGCAATTCAAGACAAAACAGGTTATACTTTTCTTCGCATCCGTGCAGCTCTAGTTCCCTTTGTAAACTTTTCTTCTTATGCCGGATATATAGCAATATTACTAGGATTTCTATTTGGCTATTTAAATTTAATTTGGTTAGGAATAATATTTGAACTTGTTATATTAGCATTTCAAATCATTACTTTACCAGTTGAAATAAATGCAAGTGCTAGAGCTTTAAAAGAATTAGATAATACCCATATATTAAATAGTACAGAACTAAATAAAAGCAAAAAAGTTTTAGTATCAGCTGCGCTTACTTATGTCGCAAGTTGCGCATCCACAATTATAGAAATATTAAGATTAATACTTATGTTTGGCAAAAGAGAAAATTAGTTTTTCTTTACTTATATAAATGCTACTAAAATTCTTATAAATGTAAAATAAAAATCACCTAATATATTACAATTAAAACTCCTTCCAAAAAATAGATTGAATAAATCTATTTTTTCTCATAATAATTTTCTTGTTTTATTTCTTTCAGAAATGTAAAATAGTAATAGAAGAGGTAAAAAATGAAAAAAATATTTGAAAAACATGAAACTTTATTTTGTATACTTTTAATAGCACTCTATGTAATAATTAATTCATACTGTGTTCAAAATTTTGGCACAAAAGATTATAGAAGCGTAATAATAAATACCATAATATCAGTTTTCTTAATTATTTTAATGATATCTTTAAAAAGAACAAAATATTATGGATTAACAAAAGTAAATAACCCTAAAAAATATCTATATTTTATCCCATTACTCTTAATTGCATCAGTTAATTTATGGAATGGTATTAATATAAATAATTCAAAAAATGAAATGATTTTTCATATATTAACAATGATAAATGTAGGCTTTATTGAGGAAATTATTTTTAGAGGATTCCTATTTAAAATGATGGCCAAAGAAAGTGTAAAAAGAGCAATCATATTAAGTGCATTAACATTTGGTATAGGCCATATAGTTAATTTATTAAATGGTGCAAGTATAATACCAACACTATTACAAATCTGTTATGCAGTTTCTCTAGGATATTTATTTGTAATTATATTCTATAAAAGTAAATCATTAATACCATGTATAATCACACACGCTTTAATAAATTCATTATCAATATTTAATATAGAAACAAAAATATCATTATATATAATTCCTATATTTTTAATAATAGTACCATTACTATATGCCTATTATATAAATAAAAATATAGCATAAAGAAAGGAAAACTATGAAAAAAATAATTTATGTAACAGGTAACTGGTATAAAATAATGAGCGCAAAAAAAATTCTAGAGCCACTTGGTATAGAAGTTGAAAATGTTAAAATGGAAACAACCGAAATACAAGCAAATACAATTGAAGAAGTTGCAAAATACTCTGCTAAAGAAGCAAGTGAAAAATTAAAATGCACTGTTTTAAAAAATGACACCGGCTTATGTATAGATGCGTTAAAAGGTTTTCCGGGGCCATATACACATTACGTAGACGAAAAAATAGGTGAAGATGGTATATTAAAACTACTAGATGGTGTTGAAAACAGAAAAGCATCATTTATTGAGGCATTTGCCTATTGTGAATATGGAAAAGAACCAATTGTTTTTAAATCAATAACAACAGGTACAATTGCACTAGAAAAATCAGGAACATATGGTTGGAGTTGGGATTATATATTTATACCAGATGGCTACGATAAAACAATGGCAAACTATCCAGATGATGAAAGATGTCTTGTTTGGAATACTGATGCCTATAAAGAACTAGCAGAATTTTTAAATAAGTAGATTGCAAAATCTATTTTTTCTTTTTCAAAAATCTTTCAAAAAAACAAATATTATGCTATACTAGATTTATAGTACAAAGGAAGTGATAAAATTGGAACAATACATTCCGGATATTTACCAAAAAAGTATTTATACTATAAACTATGAAAAATTAATAGATAGAGGTATTAAATGTTTACTTTTTGATTTAGACAACACAATCGCTCCAGTTGGTGTCAAAAGTCCAAGCAAAAAAGTA
>CAJKKJ010000074.1 GCA_905200435.1 uncultured Bacillota bacterium
CATATTGGTCATAATGTAACATGTTTTGATTTTGATTAAGAAAATATAAAAACAATGAGAATGGGAAAGAGTCCTATATATGAAGATGGACTTGAAGAATTGATGAATGAAGATAAAGAAAGGTTAGTATACACAACAGACTATAAGATGGCTTATAAAGATGCTGATGTTATATTTATAGGCGTTGGTACACCTGAAAGAATAGATGGTTCAGCGAATTTAGATTATGTAAAAACTGTAGTAAGACAAATTGCTGAAAGTGTTGAAAAGGATGTGGTAGTAGTTGTTAAATCTACTGTACCTATTGGAACAAATGATAAAGTTGAAGAATATTTAAAAAATAACGTAAAAAAAGGAATAAAAGTGTATGTTGCATCTAATCCCGAGTTCCTAGCGCAAGGAACTGCTGTAAGGGATACATTACATGCTTCAAGAATAGTTGTTGGTACTGAAAATAGAGTGGCAGAAAGAATAATGAAAAAGCTTTATTCACCACTTACTAAAAAGCCATATAAGGTACCTTATTTATCAATGAATAGAAGAAGTGCTGAAATGGTTAAATATGCATCAAATGATTTTCTTGCACTTAAAATTTCTTATATTAATGAAATCGCAAATTTTTGTGAGAGAGTAGGCGCTGATATCGAAGAAGTAACTAAAGGAATGGGTTATGATTCAAGAATAGGCAGTAAATTTTTGAAAGCTGGTATAGGTTTTGGTGGTTCTTGTTTTCCTAAGGATACTAAAGCTTTACATTGGTTAAGTAAGGATTTGAATTGCGAACTAAAGACTGTGAAGGCGTGCATTGAGGTAAATAGGGCTCAAAAAATTTTGATGTATAGAAAATTAAAGGAATATTTTGATAGTTTGGAGAATAAAAATATTGCTGTTTTGGGTTTAACTTTTAAACCTGGTACTGATGATTTGAGAGAGGCTCCTTCTATTGATAATATAGAATTATTATTAGATGAGGGTGCGAATGTTCGTGCTTATGATCCTATTAGTGTAGAGAGTTTTAAGAAAAAGATTGCTTCTAAAATTACTAGTGATACAATTAATGGTAAGATTGAATATTTTAATTCTATTGATGAAGCAATAACTGGTGTTGATGCAACATTAATAATGACGGAGTGGCCAGATGTTGTAAATTATGATATTAACAATTATTTAAAATTAATGAAGGAACCTTTAGTATTAGATGGTAGAAATTGTTATAATTTAAAAGAAATGGCAAAAGCAAATATTGAATATGTTTCTGTTGGTAGAGAAAAGGTTTTGAGAAAAAAATAAAGTTTCACGAAAGTGAAATTTTTTTGATTTTTTAAAAGGATTTTCTATTTTTTTTATTGTATAGTATATGTGTGGGATAAAATAGATGAAATAATAAATGGGACGGTAAAAAATAATCCAAATAAGTTTCTGGATAGATTTAGTTTTAAATTATCTAATGAAGAATTGGCAATTTATTCAAGGTCGAAAATTTCGACCTTGAACAAGAAGATTAGGTTTAGAAATTATGGAATAATGTGTTTCGATGCAATAGTATTGGAGTTAAAGATTGTTGTAGGAATTAGTATGAGAATTATAGATACTTTATGGAAATATTAGATTGTCAAATATATGAAGGAGGAAAATAAATGAATGAAATAATTGTTGATGATAAAAAGGTAGAAGATATGATATATGAAATAAGAGGAAAACAGGTAATGTTAGATAGTGATTTAGCAAAACTTTATCAATGTAAGAATGGGACAAAGACAATTAATCTAGCCGTAAAAAGGAACATAAATAGATTTCCAGATGATTTTTATTTTCAACTTAGTGATGAGGACATAAAAATATTGCGGTTTCAAAATGAAACCGCAAATCATATGACTAGAACAAAACCTTATGTATTTACAGAACAAGGAATTGCAATGCTAGCAACAGCATTGAAAACTGAAGTTGCTTCTGATGTTAGTATTAAAATAATGCGAAACTTTGTTGAGATGAGAAAATATATAAATAGTAGTTTAATAGAACAAAAATATATAAATAATATGGTTATAAAACATGAAGATGAAATAAAACATTTATATGAATCATTTGATAAAATGAAAGAAAATACAAAGGCAAGTACAATATTTTACGATGGAGAAATATATGATGCATATTCTTTATTATTTAAAATATTAAATAAAGCAAAAAGTAAAATAATTATAATAGATAATTATGCAGGAATTGAATTATTTGATTTAATAAAAGAAATAAAAGTTAAGATTATAGTTTATACAAAAAATGTGAATAATGAATTGTTAAAAAAATATAATAAAGAATATAACAATTTAGAAATAATAAAATGTGAACTATTTCACGACAGATTTATAATAATTGATAATAAAATATTATACTATTCAGGAGCATCATTTAAAGATTTAGGAAAGAAATGTTTTGCATTAACAAAAATTGAAGATGAGGAAATATTAAAAGGATTGCTAAAATATATGAAAAAAATAAACTAAGCAGTAGGTAAACTATTCGCAGGTTTCAAGAAAGATATACTTCAATTAAAATGAATTTTATAATTTGCGGTCAAAAAAATTGACCACAAAAATCAGTGGTATATCAAGGAAAAATAATAATTCTCTCCAATCAAACTTTTGCAATATTTAAACAAATCCTAAAAAATAATAAAGTCTATTCTAAAACTAATCTAAACAAAAGATATTTTAAACTATAAATGTAAATAAATGTAAATAAAATATAAAAAAATGTCTACAACAAGAAAAAAATAGAAAAATGTCGAACTAAAGAAATAAAAATCTTTTGTTTTTTTTTATAATTTGTTATAATTAATGTGGGGTAGTGCAAATGAATATATACAATTTATCACAAGAACAATTAGAACAATATTTTATAAACAAAAATGATAAAAAATATAGAGCTAAACAAATATATGAATGGTTATATCGGAAAAAAGTTAAAACATTTGATGAAATGGATAACATAAAAAAAGAAGTAAGAGAAGAATTAAAAAAAGATTTTACATTCGGAAAAATAGAAATAGTATCTAAATTATCAGATGTTGATGTTTATAAATATTTATTTAAATTAGAAGATAACCAAATGGTTGAAGCTGTAGTAATGCATCATGATTATGGATTTAGTATTTGCTTATCAACACAAGTTGGATGTAACATGGGATGCTCTTTTTGCGAAAGTGGCCGAAGAAAAAAGGTAAGAAATCTAGAGTGTTATGAAATGATTTTACCAATATTAATGGTGGAAGAAGATTTAAATGTAAAAATAACAAGAGTAGTATTAATGGGAATAGGCGAACCATTTGATAATTATGATAATGTTATAAACTTTATAAACATAATAAATAATCCTTTTGGGTTAGCAATCGGATCAAGACATATAACAGTATCGACATGTGGTATTGTCCCAAAAATATATAAATTCATTGAAGATGGTAAACAAGTAAATTTGGCAATAAGTTTGCATGCACCAAATAATGAATTAAGAAGTAAAATAATGAACATAAATAAAGCATATAAAATAGAAGAAGTTATCAAAGCTGTTAAAGAATATATAAATAAAACAAATAGAAGAGTAACATTTGAATATATTTTATTAGATAACGTAAATGATAGTTTGGAATGTGCTAAAGAATTATGTGAATTACTAAAAGGTATGAATGTATATGTGAATTTGATACCATACAATGCAACAAGTCATATAGAATATAAAAGAACAGAAGATAAAAAAATAAAAGAATTTCATGAATACTTATTAAAAAATGGGTTATGTTCAACAATAAGAAGAGAGTTTGGCAGTAAAGTAAAAGCAGCATGTGGACAATTAAGATCCGACTATGAGGAGGGAAAAAGTGAATAGTTATTATTTAACCGATCCGGGAAAAGTTAGAACACATAACGAAGATAGTGTTGTTGTAATGACAAATGAAGCTGGTGAAAAATTAATGATTGTTGCTGATGGTATGGGTGGACATCGATCAGGTGAAATAGCATCTAGTATTGTTGTTTCTCATGTTGGAAAAAGTTTTACCGACAAAAAACAATTAGGAACAAAAGAAGAAGCAAAAGAATGGATGAAAAACGTAATAAGTGAATCAAATGTTTTAATCTATAAATATACAATTGATAATCCAGATAGTATGGGAATGGGAACAACAATTGTAATGAGTTTAATAACAAACGATTACTTATTATTTGGTAATATTGGTGATAGCAGTGGTTATGTTCTAAAAAATAATCATTTGCACAAAATCACTGTTGATCATACATTAGTTAATTTACTTGTAAAATCAGGAGAATTAACAGAAGAAGAAGCTAGAGAACATCCAAGAAGAAATGTATTAATGAGAGCTCTTGGAACAAATATGAGTGTTGAAATGGATATATTTGATGTTGAAACTGATGTTGATGGCGTGCTTTTATGTAGTGATGGTTTAACAAATATGCTAAAAGATGAACAAATTGTTAAAGTTTTAATAGAAGATATACCTGTTGAAAATAAAGTAAAGAAGTTAATAGTTAAATGCAATAATAGAGGTGGAACTGATAACATTTCAATTGCATACTTGGAGAAGAAAGAGGGATAAAATGCTTAGTAGTGGGCAAGTAATAAATGGACGATATGAAATAATTAAATTAATAGGTGAAGGTGGAATGGCAAATGTATATTTAGCATTTGATCCAATCCTTAAACGAAATGTTGCTGTTAAAATATTAAGGGGCGATTTATCAAATGATGAAAAGTTTGTCAAAAGATTCAAAAGAGAAGCAATATCAGCTTCTTCACTTGCGCATCCTAACATAGTTGAAATATATGACGTAGGTGAAGAAAATGGAAATTACTTTATAGTAATGGAATATGTAGATGGTATTACCTTAAAATCATTAATTAAAAAAAGAGGGAAAATGATTTTAGCTGAAGTACTTGATATAACTAAACAAGTTGCATCAGGATTAGAGTGTGCCCATGCAAACTCAATAATTCATAGAGATATAAAACCACAAAATATAATGGTATTAGATGATGGACTTGTAAAAATTACTGATTTTGGTATTGCTGTTGCAAGTAATTCAGAATCATTAACGCAAACTAATTCAGTAATGGGATCAGTTCATTATTTGCCACCAGAACAAGCAAATGGTACTGGTTCAACTGTTAGAAGTGATATATATTCTCTTGGAATAATGATGTTTGAAATGCTAACTGGTAAAGTACCATTTAAAGGTGAAACAGCTGTAGAGATTGCCATAAAACAATTAAAAGAACCTTTGCCAAGTATTTCAATGTATAGAGATGATATACCACAAAGTGTTGAAAATATTATTTTGAAAGCATGTGCGAAAAATCCTGAAAATAGGTATGCAAATGTAACAG
>CAJKKJ010000075.1 GCA_905200435.1 uncultured Bacillota bacterium
AAGATTTACCAACATTAGGTAATCCTTTTCTTTTACTAGAATATACATCATCCTCATATTTTAAACAACATAAAAGTCTTCCACAAACACCATTAATTTTTGTTGGATTAAGTGCTATATTCTGATTTTTAGCCATATTAATAGAAACAGAATCAAATTCTTTTAAAAACCTAGCACAGCAAAGTTCACCACCACAAATGCCAATTCCACCAATACATCCAGCTTTATCACGAACACCAACTTGTCTTAACTCAATTCTTGTCTTATAAATAGAGGCAAGTTCTCGCGCTAACTCTCTAAAATCAACTCTTGAATCAGCTACAAAGAAAATTATTAATTGATCTCTATCAAAAGTATAAAGAGCATTTATAGCATGCATATCAAGATTATGTTTTTTTATTAATTCCTTGCATTTTTCAAGGGCATTTGATGCATCTAATATATTTTTATTATTCTTTTCTATATCATCATTAGTGGCTATTTTTATTATATTTGTAATTTCATAATTCATCTTACTTGGATCAATATCTATTTTATTAGTAACAATATTTCCCAAACAAGCTCCATAATCAGACTCACAAATTACAGACATTCCCTTATTACATTCAAATCCATTAAAAGAATAATAACGGATCCTTTTAGTATATAAAAAACGAACACCAATTACTTCCACATTTAACATCTCCCTTCAAAAAGTAAGATAAGTCTTTCAATCAATAAATTACCATTAATATTATACCTCAACTTATTCTTAATTAAAATAGTTGATTTAATTTTATTACTAATACTATCCAAAGTATTATTCTTTTTTACATATTCTAAAAGATCACAATCATTAAATGTATTAGTTTCAAAAGAAGAATATAGTCTTACAACATCATAATAAAACAATACTAAAATATCTAAAAATAACTCAATATCAGTTTTTACCATTTTACCAAAGAAAACATTAGTTTTCGTTAAGGATGAAATACCTGTTTTTTCATAGCAATCAATGAATAATAAGACCTTTTCCATTATTTTTTTTACATATTCGTAATCTTTATCATCTAAAGGACGAGCACTACTGGCAGTATAATAAATAATGTTATATACATCATCTTCATTTTTTTCTAAAGATTTAGATTTTAATTTTATTGTTTGGCACCTTGAAAGTATAGTTGTTAAAAGTCCAAAACGATTTTCTGTAACAAGAATTGCAAATATATTTTCAGCAGGCTCTTCAATAAACTTTAATAATGAATTAGAACTAACATCATTCATTTTATCAGCGCCATACATAATATATACCTTTTTTTTAGAAACAACAGACTTGGTAAAAAATCTTTTTTGCAATTCATCTATCTGATTCTTTTTTATCATTCCATTATCAGGTTTTATTATATAAACATCAGCATTATTATTTATATCAACACTATCTTCATTAAGTAGATTGGATACAAAAAATTGTAAAAACAAATCTAAATTATTGTAATTTTTTGCTTCCACAATATAAGCATGAGAAAAAGAACCATTTTCATGATTTTTTTGAATAAAATTATAAGCTTTTTCTTGTTCACTTTTTAAAATATCAAACATCATAAATCTCCTTTATTCTTTATATTTCAAGCTATAAAGAAAATACAAATTAAAGATATTAACCCAGGAATATCAAATAAAAAGAGCATCCCTAAAGTATAATAATTGATTGGTATAACCATATTGTAAGAAACTGCAAAAACATTATATGCATACAGGAGTATAAAACTTAAAACAATTCTCTGAATAAACTTTATCATTTTTTTTAACATTTTAGATCGCCCATTGAAATATATGCGCGAAAAAACAAATTATTTATTATTAATTTGTTTTCTATCAGCAAGTGCTGTTTCTAAAGTTAATAAGTCCAAATAATCCATATCAGCACCAAGTGGTACACCATGAGCAAGTTTAGAAATAGAAACACCTTTTGATTGAAGTAATTTAGAAATATAAAGCGAAGTAACTTCCCCATCTATATTAGGTTCTAATGCGAGTATAACCTCATTTGCATTTCCATCATCTATCATTTTAATTAGTTTATCAATGTTAAAATTATTGTAATTGCCATTACTTATTAGGTTATCTAAAACATAATATCTGCCATTATATGAACCTGTTTTTTCAAATAAAACAACATTTTTAGGCTTTTCAACAACGCAAATTACAGAACTATCACGATCAGTATCTTTGCATATATTACAGACTTCTTCTTCTGAAAAATTGTTACATATAGAGCATCTTTTAATGTTTCTTTTAGCATTTACCAAAGAATCAGCAAATTTATCGATAAATTCATCATCACAATCAATAGCCCATAATGCCATTCTTTCAGCACTTTTTTCACCAACACCTGGTATTTTTTTAAAGCATTCTATTAAATCTTGGATTGATTTTGAATAATTAACATAATTCATTAAAACAACCCGCTCATACCATTTGTATATTTACCCATTTTTTCTTCTGTTTTTTTATCTATTTTTGAAATAACATCATTGAATGCAATAAGTAGCATATCTTCAAGCATTTCTTTATCTTCCATTGCTTCATCTTTAATAGAAACACTTTCAATATTTCTATTTCCATAAGCTTTGATTGTTACTAATTCTGAATTTCCTTCAAATAAAGTTTCATCTATTGCCTTTTTTTCTTTCATCATTTCACTTTGTATTTTTTGTGCTTGTCTAAGCATAGCTTGCATATTCATATATATCCTCCTATTCAACAGTTATTAAGCTACCAAAGTCTTCTTCAATTTGATTTGTTAAATTATTAGTATTATCATTTACAGATTCTTCTTTTTCTTCAACATATGTGAAAACTCTTTTTTTATGGTTAAATTCATCTCTTATTTTTTCCCATTCATCAATTGAAGTCGCAATAACTTTGTACTTCTTATTATATAATATTTCAAACAATAATTCAATCTTATCTATATTTTCATTAAACAAATTTGCATCATGAATATTTGTATATACAAAAACTAAATAATCGCCACCTGCTGCTTTTAATGTACCATCAATAACTAAGCTTGCGACAAAATTATAATTCATATCTAGTATATAATTACGTACTTCTGGTAATTTTTCACGAATTTCATTCATTAATAACCTATTATATTTAGCAAGTGTATTTCCAATACGAATGTTCTTTTTTTCTTCAAATTTTTTTGTCGTTTCTTCATCAATTTTGACTTCTATTTTTTTTGAAATAGTTTTATTAATTTGTACCTTTTTTTTCTCTTCTACTTTTTCACGATCGTTTGTATTTACTGGGCTAAAATTATTTCCCAAATTATTTCCCGGGAAATAATTTATCTTATTTTCGATTATTTCTTCAGTTTTTTTTATTTGTTTTTCTTCCTCTTTTTCTTTAGATATATCCGCAATATTTAATGTTAATAAATCAAATAATACTTTAGGATTATTACTCAATCGCATATCATATAATGAATCATTCATTAATTTCATGATTTTATTAATTTGTTCCGTTGTATATTCATCTGCGATTCTTTTATAAAAATCAACATAAATGTTATCATTTAGATAATCTGGTACAACTTTTGCAATTAAAATGTTTCTAAAGAATGAAATAAGTTCTTCCAATACTTTTGTCATGTTTTTTCCAACATCATTATATGAATCAGATAATAATAAAGCATCTTTTAAATCATTATTTTTAATTTTGCTAATAAAATCATACAATTCTTCTGGTTTTAAGGTACCATTAACATCATGAACATCACTAAATGCCACTTCATTACCAGTTCCAACATATGCATTCACTTGATCCAAAAGGTTTATTGAATCACGCATTCCACCATCAGAAAGTATTGCTATTTCTTTTAATATATCATCAGAAATATTTATATTTTCATTTTGAGCAATTACATGTAGTCTATTAACTATATCATCAACCGATATTTTTTTAAAATCAAATCTTTGACATCTTGATAATATAGTAATAGGTATTTTATATGGTTCAGTTGTAGCTAAAATAAAAATTACATGTTTTGGTGGTTCTTCAAGTGTTTTTAAAAGCGCATTAAAAGCACTTGTTGTTAGCATATGCACCTCATCTATTATGTAAATCTTATATTTCCCAAAGGAAGGCACTAAATTTACCTTATCTCTCAATTCACGGATTTCATCAACACCATTATTAGATGCAGCATCTATTTCTATGATATCAACACTTTGTTTATTGTTATATTGTAAACAATTTTCACATTCGTTACATGGCAAATAATCTTTTAAATTTGAACAATTAACAGTTTTGGCAAGTATTTTAGCGATACTTGTTTTTCCCGTTCCTCTAGGGCCACAAAACAAATAAGCATGCGAAATTCTATCATATTTAATGGCATTTTTTAATGTCTTAACAATGACTTTTTGACCAACAACTTCATCAAAATTGCTTGGTCTATATTTTCTATATAATACTTTATACATGTAACACCTCACTCTTTTCCATTATAGCACAAAAATAAAAAGAAAAGTTCATTTTTTTCTTCTTTCCTCAAAAAAGCTTTTAATCATTTTTAAAGATTCATTAGCTCCAATCGTATTATCAACAGTAATACCATATTTTTTATCTTGGGAAATATTTTTTAGAGCTCCAAAATCATGATTTTCTATAGAATAATATACTTTTTTTATTCTTGATTGTATAATTGCACCAGTACACATCATACAAGGTTCCATTGTTACATATAACTCGCAATCATCTAATCTCCAGCGTTTTAACCTCTTTGAAGCTTTATTGATTGCAATAATCTCTGCGTGCATTAAAGGATTATGCTTTTTTTCTTTTAAATTATGGGCTTTTGCTATTATTTTTCCATTTTTCACAATTACAGCACCAACAGGGACATCACCTTTTTTACAACTCTTATAAGCTTCTTTTAAAGCCAATTCCATATAGCAATTCATGTTCCACCTCTATCAAACATTTGTTCGTATTTATATTTTTAATTATCTATTATAAAAAAAATAGTGCACACGTTTAGAGGTTTTTAAGGCTGCTATCTTCCAATCCTGACCTGATTCAAACATAATCGTTGCACCAAATAAAATATACTATATTTTTATATTTTTTTCAACAATTAATGGTATTTTATTCAAATTATTTCCAGGGAGATTTTTCATCACATAATAAATGCATTTGCATTCTTTTAGTTATTAGTATTCATACACATATATGTTTCACGTGGAACATTAATTTATCATATTAAGATTCTATCAATTTTATTAACAATTTATAATATACTTGATAAACTAAACTTTTTTATATACCTATATTTCACGTGAAACATAGTATTTTAATATATATCACATAAATTTGTAATGAACAT